>NZ_LMCK01000054.1:0-11021 GCF_001623165.1 Pseudovibrio sp. WM33 | reverse complement strand
ATACGGCGGGTAGCCGGTCCACCCAGCCGTCGAGAATTTGCCGATGACAAGGGAAACCATCACCAGCGCAGCACCGGATGCTGTCAGCCACAAACTGATGGAATTCATAAACGGGAAGGCCACATCACGGGCACCGAGCTGCTGAGGCACCACGATA
This sequence comes from Pseudovibrio sp. WM33, assembly GCF_001623165.1. NCBI lineage: Bacteria > Pseudomonadati > Pseudomonadota > Alphaproteobacteria > Hyphomicrobiales > Stappiaceae > Pseudovibrio > Pseudovibrio sp. WM33. The sequence goes on along the minus strand of NZ_LMCK01000054.1, from coordinate 10,864 downwards.
TTGATCAGGCCGGTCAGGAACGGCATGGCCATGAAGAAGATCATGATCGTGCCATGTGAACTGAACACCTGATCGAAGTGCTCCGGCGCAAGATAACCATCGTTATTCAACGCAATGGCTTGCTGTGAGCGCATCATCAGCGCATCCACAAAGCCGCGCACCAGCATCACTAAGGCAAGGGCGATATACATGATGCCGATGCGTTTGTGATCGAGGCTCGTCAGCCATTCATTCCAGAAATACCGCCACTTACCGAAATAAGTGACCAGCAGAAAGACAACCAGTCCGCCCAACACGGTTACGGATGCACCACTAAATGCGACGGCGCTGTAAAAGGGGAGGGAATCAAATCCTAATCTTCCTAACATGGTGTATCCCCCTCACAAGCTGGCTGGGTTGTCGCTGGTGGATGTCTGCGCAAGGTGGTCTCTGGCCGTCGGGCATACTTCTTCAAAATCTCCTCATATAGACCGGGTTTGACCCATGAGAAGTACTCCACATCGTGCCCAATGGTCGGCTGCGCCAATTGACCGTAGGTGACCGTGGAAAGTGGTTTGGGTTGAGATTTTGCGTTGGCAACCCACTCATCAAACTCTTCCTGCGTCATGGCAACCGCATCAAAAAACTGCATGGAAAACCCGTCACCGCTATACTGCGTGTTGCGACCACGAAAGCGTCCGGTCTCATTGGCCTGCAGATTCAGCTGACTGGTCATCCCCGCCATGGCATAGATTTGTCCCCCTAATGCGGGGATGAGAAAGGAGTTCATGACGGTGTCAGAGGTCAGTTGCAGGCTGATGGCCTTATCCACGGGGAAGGCAAGCTCATTGACCGAGGCAATGCCAAGCTCCGGATAGATGAAGAGCCACTTCCAATCCTGCGCCACCACTTGCACATTGATGGTGTTTTCCGGCGTCGCGATCTTTTTGTAGGGATCGAGCTTGTAGGAATACGTCCAGACCAGATAGCCAAGCGTGATGATGATGGCCGCGGGAATGGACCAGACAACCACCTCGATAATGCTGGATTTGTGCCAGTCCGGCTTGTATTCACCCGTCCCGCCTTTGGCCCGGTAGCGCCAAATAAACCAGAACACCATAAAATAAACGGGAATAACCACGATCAGCATAATGAAGAAAGCGGTGTAAAGCAGATCCCGTTCGAGTATGGCGATGGGGCCTTTGGGGTCGGCAACAGGAGAGGTCTGCAAGCCACATCCAACTAATACAAGCAGGAGGCCCAGCAGAGTTATTCCCGTTATGAAAGGTTTTGAAATGAAATGTTTCATCGTAATCCCGCGCAGGAGTGGGTGACCTAACGGGGATATTTCAAGGGGGTGAGGATTACAGAATATTTAAGGTCTCTGCCCGAGGGCCTGATACCCATGAGATTTCAGGAACCAATTCTTTGAGGGGAGCACAGAGATGGTTATCAATTACTCCCCCGTCTCTTTCAATTTATCCCCCCGCATTTGCAGGAGCTTTAAGGCCTTCCAGCATTTCTGCCATTTTCGCCTGCACCATGGTCAACGCCTTCAACGGGCGCAGCATGACCTTGAAATCGTCAATCAGGCCGTCCTCGTTCCAATGGATCATATCAACGCCGTTGATGTAGATGCCATCGACCTCTGTTTCGAACTCCAGCACAGCGTTGTCGCCACAATCCAGAATACGCACGTATTTGAAGGTGTTGTTGACGCCCAGCACTTGCGCTGCACCGTAAAGGTACATGACTGTCATCTGCTGTCCGCGTTGCGGCGTGTGCACCACGGGGCTGTAAAACACGCAGTCCTTGGCAATCAAAGCGGACAACTTCGCCAGATCTTTGCCCCCCTCCAGCATATCCAGCCACTTTTGCAACTTCTCAGAATATGGTGTCGACATCGTCTTATCCTCCCCGGTGTCTCTTTTTGTTCTCCTAAAACACAGGCAGGAGAGTCAGAGCCTTCCCAGTCAAACCCATATTGACGTAATGGTCAACCTAACCAGAGGAGACGGGAACAAGTGCACGCTTGTTTGAGGATTTATGAAGAGAAACGCAGATTTTTGCGTGGTTTCCTTAGGGCAGCATTAGCTAGCTAAGTGTTAGAAATATAACAGGAAGTTTTAGTTGCGTGGATTTTGAAAGGTTTATGCGTTTTTTGCGTTATCTGGCGTTTTTTTGTTTTTCACGTTCCAGAGCAGAAAATGAGCAAACACAGTTGTCACGCGATCGATATGTACCGCGGAGAAGCAGCAACACATGCCCGACTCCATCCTCTATCAGCCACCGGCTCCTACGCCTTGCAAGCCACTTCGTGGTCTGCGTCTGTTTCGCGTGTTCTGGGCGCGCAACGTTTTAACGTTGATCCCCGGAGAATTCTTCAACAGCCCGATGGAGAGGATCTATTTTACCCGGCGCCCCTGTTTCCTTGTGAACGCGCCTGATCTGGTCAATGAGGTTCTGGTCGAGAAACGCCTTTCCTTTCCCAAATCCGATGTGATGGTGGATACGCTCAAGCCAGTGATTGGTGAGAGCACCATCCTCGTCAGTGGTCCTAAATGGGAAGAGCAGCGGGAAATGATTGCCCCCGTGTTTTCCCATGTCAGCATTCGTGGTGCGTGCAAGCACGTTCAGAGTGCCTGCACGCAGTTTCTCTCTTTTCTGGATCAAATGTCACAGCTCGGTAAGACCATCAGCTTGCGCGATGAAATGAACCGATTGACAGCCGATATCATCTTCCGCACTATCTTTTCGCATCCGGTTGACAATGATCGGGCACGCATGGTGTTTTCGCTGTCTTCACGTTACCAATCCATCACGACAACATGGGCGCGCAAGATGATCTTGCGCGGAACGCCAGACGCCCCCAAAACTCCCATGCCAAAGGAAGCGGGGCTTCTTCGCAATGAGTTGCGTCTCTTGCTGCGTGAGCTGGTGGAGGAACATACCGCCAATCGATTTGGCCAGCACAATGATATGTGCCAGAGACTGCTTGATGTACGGCACCCCCAAACGGGCCAGCCCCTGAGCAAGGAGCAGCTGGTAGATCATATCGCAACTTTTTTCCTTGCCGGACACGAGACCACATCGGCAATCCTCAACTGGGCATTTTTCATTCTTTCCCAGCGGCCTGATTATTCGGAGCGCATCAGAAGAGAGACCGACAATGTCACCAATGGCGAGAACATCGAATACCGGCATATCTCCAAACTGACGTTCACACGGGATGTCTTCCGCGAGACCATGCGATTGTATCCACCAATCGCGTTCATGACCCGTATGGCAGAAGAGGACAGCACCATAGGCGGTCACAAAATTCCGCGCGGGGCTCTTATCATTATATCACCGTGGATCGTGCATCGGCACAGATCCTATTGGAACAATCCGGACCACTTTGATCCGGACCGGTTTGAACGCGCTGACGACCCCATGACCAGCGCTTTCATACCATTTGGTGTTGGCCCGCGCGTGTGTGCAGGCGCCAGTTTTGCAACGGTACAAGCAATCGTCTTGCTTGCCCGCCTGACACGCTTTTACAGTTTTAAAGTTATGAAGCCTGACGAGGTCTTTCCGGAGTCCGGTATCGCCTTGCGGGCGCGTTCAGAAATCAGATGTAAACTCATCAAACGCCATCATATGGCTCAATAGCAGGTCAAAACCTGCGAATAGCCCGAAACTATCGGGTGGCATCGCTGCCAATTATATGCATCATTCCGTAAGGGTAAGAACTGGGAGGTTGGTATGCGCTGGATTGCTGGGTTGGTTGTTGTCATCATCGGAGCTGCTGCGGGCTACTATTGGTACTCTCTGCCACCGACCTATCCCGGCAAATACATCGTCACCGCAGACCACGTATTGACCATGGACCCGGAACTGCCGCAGGTGCAGGCCGTGCTGGTTCATGACAACGAGATCATGGCCGTTGGTGATGTGCGGGTGTTGGAGGACCTTGCCGATGTTGAGATCATACGCCTCAAAGGCACATTGATCCCGGGCTTGATTGAACCCCATACCCACCCGATTGCAGCAGCGCTGCTGGGCTCAGCTACGGACATCAGCGCTTTTAAATACGACAGCCGCATGCAGATCATGCAGGCCTTGCAGGACTCTGCCGATGATTTCAGCGTAACCCCGTGGGTGCTCGCCTACGGTTGGGATCCGATTGCGATAAGAGACCTGTCTCCGCCGACACTCGCAGAGCTGGACGCCATCTCTCCTGATAAACCTATGCTCATTCTGACCCAGATGATGCACGAGGCCTACGCCAATACAGCTGCGCTGAAAGAAGCCGGTGTTGAACCACGCCGCGGACCAATGCTGAGAGAGCTGGAAGAGATCAACCATGTTGTCTCTGCTATTCCCGCCCCTTCGGATGAAGCGGTCGAGTTGCTGGTGCGCAAGACCTACACAGACTATGCCAAGGCAGGTTACACTACCATTGGCGTGACGGGCGCTGTCGGCCGCCATCCCAACCCTGTTGGTTTGTTGCAACGTGTTGGGCTGGAAGACAATCCACCAGTGCGAACCTACGTTTATCTGACAGAGGATCAACTTCCCAACTGGCGCTTTGGAGGGGATGATCGGTTCACCATCCTGGGTGCAAAGTTCTGGCTGGACGGATCACCCTTTACGGGCGGGGCCGCAACCCATGAGCCCTATGAAGATTCCGAATTGGTGCTGGAACGACTAGGCCTGTCTACGGGTCACCGGGGCGACCTCAGCATGAGTGATACAGACCTGTTGGAGAAACTCCGTGACGTACACAAACGCAGCGGGCAAGTGGCAATGCATGCGCAGGGAGAGCGCGCCATTGATCAGGCATTGATGGCGATTGCAGCCATTCAGGCCGAAGACCCGCGCGATGACATAGAGCACCGGCTGGAGCATAATGCGCTTATAACCAACGAGCAGATCCAAAGAGCAGCAGATCTGGGCGTGTCTCTTGGTTTCTTTGTCGATCACATCAGCCATTACGGCGATCAGCTGGAAAGCCTGTTCGGCAAAGAGCGGCTGGATCGCTATATGCCTGTGCGCGATGCAAAGGATGCAGGTGCTGTCATAACCTTCCACGGGGATCACCCTGCAACCCCCATGAACCCGATGGGCACTGTTGAGACTGCTATGTCCCGCACCTCCACCAGTGGCAGCACGGTAGTTGGCGTGGATCAAGCAGTTACGCTTGAAGAAGCGCTGCAGGCCATGACAGTCAACGCCGCGCGCCAGCTGGGGCAGGAGGATACGCTCGGAATGATTGCTGTTGGCATGAAGGCCGACTTTACTCTGCTCAACGGCAACCCTCAGGTTATGATGCCGCAGGGCTTGCGCCTGATCCGCCCCGCCATGACGATCCGCAACGGCCAACCCGTGGATACCCGCTTTGTCAGCTGGTTTGATCCGGAACTGGCCATCAAGGCCATCTGGAAAATGATGATGGGGGATGAAACCAAGCCAACCAGCACATAGGAAGCTCGCCGTTTAGCTATCCTCTGGTATCTGGCCCAGCCGAAACAAGCTGTCCACTCAGAGTTTCTGTCTCAACCAGTCGAGCGCCTTGGCAGCTGTCTCTGGCCACTGGTCCTCAAACTGAATGTAGTGGCAGGCCCCGTTGACTGCGAGGAAGTCCGAGTTTTCGTAGCGCTCAGCCATCAATCGCGCGGTGCTTGGCGTCACAGCCTTGTCCTCGGTTCCTGAAACGAAGAGCAAGGGGCACGAGACCTTGTTCGGGTCAATAAACGTGGTTTGGCGAACGTCATACATCCAGAAAACAAACTCAAAAAGCACCCGCCCGGATTCGGTACCGAGACGCGCATGGATGTCATGTTGTAAATTGAGTGCCAGTGTGTTGAACCCATACTTCGTCAGAAGCTCGAAATCCTGTTCCAGGGCATGCTCCCAAAATGCACCAGCCGAAATGAGCAGTTTGCCAAGTTCGCGCTCCCCGTCCGTCGTCGGCAAAATGCCGTTCACAATGCTGCTGTTGAGAAGAACTCCTGCTTTTACAGCGCCTTCAGCGGCCAGAAGCTGCGCGATAACCCCGCCGATCGAGTGCCCGACAACAACTGGCGCCTCGCCAATCTCTGCTAGCGCTTGTCGGGCATCCTCCACATAATCAGCGATGCTCACCCCGACAAGCTTGGCATCGCGTTCCGGTCCGGGTGGCAGGTCATGATGCCGATAGGTGAGGCTGTGACAGACATACCCGAAAGCCTCGAAGGACATGCGGACATTATCCATCACCCAGGCCGCAGCGTTGGTACCGGTCAAAAGCAGGACTGGAGGTAAAGAGCTATTTGGCATCTGAAGCTCCTAAAGAACGGGGTCCCAGACAGAGCCCCACCCTCATCGTTTTATCAGCTCAGGCTCAACGAAGTGTAAGCCCGGAACTCGCAATTTAACAGCAGCATGCCGCTGCAGAGAGCAACGGCAGCCAGATAATGTCGTCAGGGCTTTTTTGTCGCCCGCAAAACCTTCGCCACAACCTGTTCAGCAAACACTTCGTGGTTTGCGACTGCTGTGCCAATCCTCGCGTCTTTGACAATGACTTCTTTTGTCCGCGCATCAATAACCGTCACCATGCCCGACATGGAGGATGCACCTGTCCCGAAGAGGATGTCATAACCCATGTTTGAAATGAAGAAGCTCTGAATTTTGACGTCAACGTTGACCCGTCTCGGACCATGCAGGTCTTTCAACTTGTTTTTTAAGGCCTTCTTTGTGACCTTAACGATTATGTCTTTATCGTAGTCCACGCCCAGAACATTGTTCAGCCCTTCATATTTCCAATCGCCCGTCACGGTCACCTTTGAGACCTTTACCTGTGCTTCTTCAATGTCTTTCGTCGTAATGGTCGTTTGGCATGCTGCGAGTGTAAGCCCGAGCAGAGCGAGTACGGCTATGTTCCGCAGGTTCTTCAGTTTTTTTGTGAGGCTATATAAGTATTTGTTTTTCATTGAGTTATGACTTCATTACATCGAGGCAGATTTCGTAAGGAGCCATAGTGTCAGGAGAGGCTTGCGCCTGAGTGATTTCAGTCGCCTTTCAAAAGCACGATTTTCTGACAAGCTTTATGTTTTCTTTGGAGGTTCGCGCCTAAGCTTCATCCGTGAGGTGGGCTTTTTCGGGCCGCTCATCATCACGTCTTGTTTGCTGGTTTGAGGAGAGGGTTTTCTCTTTCGCAATCCGGTGCACTCCGGGGGGAATGCAAGAAACCCTGTCGGAAGGACGGTAGATGACACAAGGAATTGGCCTTGTCATGCAAGGCGGTGGAGCTCTTGGAGCCTATGAGGTTGGTGCGCTCACCCGCATTTATCAGGCGGGCTTTGAGCCGGAAATCATCACCGGCACCTCCATTGGTGCGCTAAATGCGGCTGTCATTGCGGCCCCAAAATTTGGCGACCCTATCGAGACCCTCCACGCCCTGTGGGAACACCTGAGCCACGCGCCCGGCTTCATATGGCATTCCAGCCAAAAGCTGCTGCGTGCCAGCATGGGCCACCCTCGCTTTTTCAAACTACATCCGCCGTCGTTCATGAGTGAAAATCGCCCCAGTATCTACGACATCACGCCAGCGCTTGAGACCATGGAAAAATTCATCGACTTTGAGCGCCTCAACAGCGAGGACGCCCCGCGGTTGGTGATCACAGCGACCAACGTTGCAACGGGGCAGATTGAGCGGTTCTCCAACCGGGATCACTACCTCACCTCCAGGCACATCATGGCCAGTGGGTCTTTGCCTCCGGGCTTTCCGCCCATTGAGCTGGACGGGCACTATTATTGGGATGGCGGGCTTTACGACAACACGCCAATCCGTTCACTCCTGCGTATTCTGGATGACTACCAGATCTCTCATATGCCGATCTTCCTGATCGAGCTGTTCTGCCCGGAAGGCATCATTCCCACCACGGTTGAAGAAGCGGTCTACCGCATGACGGAGCTGGTGTTTGAGGACAAGTTCTGGCTCATGCTGGATGGCGACAAGTGCGCCCAGCATTACTCTCATATGCTCTACGATCTGGACAAAATGGTGCCTGAGGATTCGCCCATCAGGGACTGTGAGCACTATCGCTCGCTCATGAAAATGCGCGCGATCTCTCACATCATCACCGTAAAGGCAGAGCACAATGCGCTCACAGGCGTGGTGGATTTTGAGCCCAAGAGCATCAACGAGCGCATCAAGACTGGATATCTGGCCGCGGATCAGGCGCTGATCAATTACGCTGACCGCATTGAAGCCATCATCTCGGCGACGCACGAAGGTCATATGACCGACAACACCCATTCAGAACACAAGCCGCACCCGGAAGGAAAGAGGTGCCAATGAGTGAGATTGACGAAAGCAAATATGACAGCGGCGCCTATGAGAACAAATGGTTCGAGACGTCTGACGGCATCAAGCTCAACTACAGGGTTTACGGCAATGGCACCTCCCAAAAACCCGCAATCATCGCATTGCCGGGTCTGACCCGGTGCGCCCGCGATCTGGACCCCATGGCTGTCCAACTCAGCAAGACCCACACCATCTACGCGTTGAACCTGCGTGGGCGGGATCTGTCGGACTACGACCCGGATTACAGCAATTACAACACCTCTGTTTACATCCGTGATACCTACGAGTTCTGGAAGTCCATTGATGAGCCCCCCGTGGTGTTGCTAGGTTCCTCACTCGGCGCCCTGCTTGCCATGCTGATGGTGGAGGATCACCCGGACATGCTGGCGGGCACCGTGCTTAACGACCTTGGGGCCACTATCGAGTTTGCTGGCATGTCGCGCATCTTCGGCTATGCGGGCCAGTTGCCGGACGAGAGCGAACTGACCGCCGTGGTCAGCACCATCAAGGAACACATAGGCAACCAGTTTGTGAACCTGCCGGAAGAGCAGTGGGAGCGCATGGCGCTGTCCATGTATGGCCGCAAAAATGGCAAATGGCACCACCGTTACGATGATAATCTTAGCGTTGCCCTATCTGAGAACAAAGAGGACTTCCGCGACCTTTGGGAGGCGCACCAGCGTGCTGCGGACCTTGAACTTCCCGTCCTGTCCATTCGCGGAGAGCTGTCAGATGTCACATCTGCCGATACCATCCGCACCATGAAGAATATGGCCCCTCACATGCAATCGGTGGACGTCCCCAATCGCGGACATTGCCCTTTGTTGGATGAACCCCAATGCCTGGAGGCATTGGGGAGCTTCATGGCTCAATTCGAAAACCGTGCCTGAACCGTAAAAGAGTGGAGACAAGCATGGCCCGCAAACATCTGGTTTTGTTGAACATGATCGGAGCGCTCGCTCTGGTCATGATCGATCAGACTGTACTGGGCATTATTCTGCCGTCTCTTCAGCGCACCTACGCCTTTGGTCCGGTACACCTGCAATGGGCAGTCAATGCCTACCTGATCGCGCTTGCCTCCATGTTGATGTGTGGTGGCTGGTTGGGCGATAAGTTCGGCTACTTCACCTCTCTTCGCATCGGTGTAGCCCTGTTCACAGCCGCCTCGCTCGCCTGTGCCTACGCTCCAACGGGGGACATCTTCATCACATCCCGTGTGTTTCAGGGGCTTGGTGCAGCACTGATGCAGCCTGCGGCAACGGCGCTCGTGTTTTCCGCTTATCCGGCAGATGAAAGAGGCAAGGCTCTGGCCCACTATGTTGGTGCAGGCCTCGTCTTTATGGCAGCAGGCCCACTGGTGGGCGGCACGTTGGTACAGCTGTTCTCCTGGCGGCTGGTGTTCTTGCTCAATGTGCCCATTGGCGCGGCCGTGTTGATCATGGCGTTTGCTATCGGAAAGGGCAGAACCTCCAGAGACACCGGCAGTTTTGATTTTCTTGGCGCTGTGATGTTCGTGATGGCTCTGCTCACATTTGTGGTGGCCGTGCAGTGTTTTGGCGATTATCGTCTGACATTGGGGGAAGGCATTTTCTCCGCCGGGTTCGTGGCGCTCATTTGCTATTTACTGTATACCCGCAGAGACCGCGTGGCGCATCCGTTCATCCAGTTCTCGTTGTTCGAAAACAAGGTCTATCTGGGGTGCTGCCTGCTGCTCTTCTGCATTCCGTTTGGCTTGTTGGCGCAGGTGGTATTCGGCGCTGTTTTTCTGCAAAACGTCTTGAGCCTGACGCCCTTTCAGGCCGGTCTCTCCATGTTACCGGTGGTGCTGACAATCATCATATGCGCTCAGTTCGGGGGGCGTCTGGTGGGCAAAATCAATTTCCGCAATCTTGCAGTCTGCGGCAGTCTGGCCATGGGGACTGGCTTCTTGATGCAAGCCCTGGTGATCCACTACAACAATCTCTGGCTGCTTTTTCCCGGCATGATGTTGATGGGGGCCGGACTGGGCTTTCTCATCAGCTCCGTTTCCACTGAAGCGCTTTCTCACGTTTCTCTGCTTGCCCGCGCCCGCGCCACGGCCTTGCTGCAAACCTGCCGGCAAGTTGGCGGTGTGTTTGGCATTGCCTGCGTGGGAGCTCTTATCAACTGGCGTGAAAAGACGATGATTTCTGCCGCCGCTGAGCTGATGGAGTCCAACGATAAAGACCGGGAACTGTTGCAGTTGCTGCTCTACAAGTTCATGGGGGATCAACCTGCTGCCGCTGCTTTGCTGCACGAGCGCTGGCCGCAATCGCTTTACATCCTCAAAGCAATCAGCAGCCGTGCACTTGCAGATGGTTTTTTCTTCAGCGCTTTGGTGTTGGCAGGCGCCGCTGTCATGTCCCTTTGGGCCTTCAAGGGCCATACACCACGGCGAAGGCCACCAGCCCCGGACAATCCCGCGCCAAAGACACCTGCAAGTGAGTAAAAAACTCCCGCCTTACAATCGGGCGGGAGCATATGCAGGTTAGCTCTGTGGTGATCAGCCCCACTTGAGTGGTCCGGTTTGAAAGTTAG
>NZ_LMCK01000053.1:2407-3015 GCF_001623165.1 Pseudovibrio sp. WM33 | reverse complement strand
TCTCTACTTTTAAACTCGATCAATTTCAGGGGGGATTACCAGCTGATGAGACACCGTGGACGGTTTGATGCCAAGTGCCACAGCAGCGCCTTTGAGGCTGCCATTCTGAGCAATGGCGTTGAACACTTCCAACATGGCAAGGGGGAGACGCATTATTCGATTCCATACATCTATCAGATCGATATTAAGGCAATTAATAGCATGGGGCCATCCGCCTATAAAGACAGCATCAGAAATTCAAAGAGGCTCTCCCCCCTATGAAAATCCTCGTGCTCACCGCCCATCCCGATCTCAACAAGTCCCGCATCAACCGCTCCTGGTTTGAGGCGTTTGCCGAAACCGACGACATCACAGTGCTTGATCTGACCCGTGTCGGTGGCCCAACAATGAGTTTCAACGTTGAAGAACAGCAGCAACTCCTGCTCTCCCACGACCGCATCGTCTTCCAGTTTCCGTTTTACTGGTACTCCGCTCCCCCCGTTCTTAAAGCATGGCAGGATCAGGTATTGACCTACGGCTTTGCATACGGCCCGGGCGGCAAAAAACTGGTGGGTAGAGAACTTGTGCTGGCCATCTCCACCGGGGGACCGGAAGACAGCTACCATGCA
>NZ_LMCK01000053.1:0-2397 GCF_001623165.1 Pseudovibrio sp. WM33 | reverse complement strand
TCTCTACTTTTAAACTCGATCAATTTCAGGGGGGATTACCGGGATTATCCGTTCGAAGTCAGTTTGCGATATAGTTTCTATGGCGTCCAATCGCTGTTTTCTTTTAACTTCTCATAAAGAGCGGATTGTTTTTGTTGGGCTTCAGACAATTCTTGTAGTGTGAGCTTCTTCAAGACCCTATCTCTAGCACGTGCCGCTAACTCAAACCCTCTCTTGTCAGCTACCATAGAATACCAGATATATGCTTGTGAATAGTTTCTATCTATACCTACACCTTTTTCGTAGCTGTCTCCGAGAGAAAATTGTGCTCTGGCATAACCTTGCTCAGAAGCAAGTTTGTACCATTTTACTGCTTCAGCATCATCTTGTGGTGCACCTATTCCTCGGGAGAGCATGACACCGAGATTATGTTGTGCCTTGGCAACGCCCTGCTCAGCGGCGAGCCTGATCAACTTCGCAGCCTCCACATAGTCTCTTGGTACGCCTTCTCCTTTGAGGTGCATATACCCGAGATAACTCTGAGCTGCGGCATGGTCCTGCTGAGCGGCGAGCCTGTACCACTTTACTGCCTCTGCATTATTCAGTTCTACGCCTTGGCCATTGTCGTACATGACGCCGAGATAGGTTTGAGCGGCAGCATGGCCCTGCTTGGCAGCGAGCCCGTACCATTTTACAGCCTCCGCATAATCCTTTGGTATGCCATCTCCATCACCGTACGCACGCCCAAGTTTATATTGAGCTTCAGCGTCGCCTTTTTCAGCGACTCGAACTATAGATTGAAAGTATTCACCACTGAGCTTTTGTTTGACAATGACTTCATCTTGTTGGGCTTGCGCTAAATCTTTCCGGTTGAGCTTACTTGCGGCCAGATCTCTCGCTTTTTCCGCCTTCACAAACCCATTTGCAGCTGCAATAGAATACCAGACATATGCTGGTATATAGCTTTGAGCGACGCCGTTGCCCTTCGCATACATACCACCGTAATTATATTGCGCCCTTGTATGGCCTTGTTCGGCGGCGGACTGATACCATTCGATCGCCTCTTCATAATTTTGAGCGACGCCTTGTCCATTGGCGTACAGCTCTCCGAGATTATTTTGTGCCTGAGAATGGCCCAGCATAGCAGCGTGCTTGTACCATTTTGCTGCCTCTTCATAGTTTTGCACTACACCTTGCCCAATGGCATACATATACCCAAGATTATATCGCGCTGAGGTGTGACCCCGTTCAGCAGCCAGCTTGTACCATTTTGCCGCTTCCTCATAATTTTGAGTAACGCCATCTCCATCGGCGTACAGTTCCCCAAGGCTGTTTCGTGCTTCAGCATGATTCTGTTCAGCGGCTAACTTGTACCATTTTAAGGCTTTTTCATAATTCTGAGCCACGCCTTGACCGCTTTTATAAAAGTCTCCGAGGCTATTTTGGGCTTGGGCAAGGCCTTGCTCAGCAGCCAGCTTGTACCATTTCGCTGCCGCCTCATAGCTTTGAGTGACGCCTTGGCCATTCTTATACAAATCTCCGAGATAATTTTGTGCTTGCCATTGCCCTTGCTCAGCGGCGAGTTTGTACCATTCAGCTGCCTTTGCATAACTCTGAGCGACCCCTTGGCCACTGGTGTAACTGACTCCGAGATTGTACTGTGCAAAGGCGTAGCCCTGCTCAGCGGCAAGTTTGTACCATTTTGCCGCTTCCGCATAATTGCGTGGTACACCTGCACCAATGACGTACATGAACCCGAGATTATATTGCGCAATGGGATCACCTTGCTCAACAGCCAGCTTGTACCATTTCAGAGCCTCAGCAAAATCCTGCTGTACGCCTTGCGCATTTTTGTGCATGTCTCCAAGATTATTTTGGGCTGTGACATGACCTTGCTCAGCGGCGACCTTAAACCACTTTAGAGCCTCCACATAACTCTGTGGTACGCCTTGCCCGGTGAAATACATAGCGCCAAGACTATTTTGCGCATCGGCATTGCCCAGTTTAGCGGCGAGCTTGTACCATTTTAGAGCCTCTACAAGATTTTGTGGTACGCCCACTCCGTTTTCATGGATGTACCCGAGATTATATTGCGCGTCGCTGTCATCTTGCTCAACTGCGGCTCTGAACCATTTCTCCGCCTCAGTGTAACTCTGTGCTACGTTGTCTCCTTCATCATAGGCGACCCCAAGTTTATACTGCGCTGCGGCATCACCTTTTTCTGCGCTTTGAGTAATAGATTGAAAGTCTTCACTATAAGCAGGAAAAATCTCCGAAAATGACGTGGCCATAACAAAGGCCCATAAGGTTATTTTGGTAAACAGCGATGACATGCTTTTTTTCTAAATCTAATATGGAATATACAGAACATTGATTAGTAGAGGTGGTTCCGTTTATTTGGACAGGTGAGCGTCTTTT
>NZ_LMCK01000052.1:0-2703 GCF_001623165.1 Pseudovibrio sp. WM33 | reverse complement strand
CTAACTTTCAAACCGGACCACTCAAGTGGGGCTGATCAGGTGAACAAGGGCGTCCAGAAATGGAGGCCATCGCCGAAGTAAAACAAGCAGGCAATATTACGGACGAACAGATAATGCGGCAACTGATGGCTTGTGGGTCATCAGAAAGTGCCTTTAATTTTTGGCATTTATTTATAAGTCCAGTTTTTGCTAACTCCAACTCTTGTACGCTTCAACCCAAAAATGGAGAAGCCATTTTCTTAATTGGTGAAGAAACAGAGGCAATTTGGGATGTCTACCTCGCTATCGCTGCCAATGATCCATCAAAAATAGAAGAGTGGACATGGCTAAAAGATGGCGCGCTCTCAGCTCCTATTCGCGCCTTAGGTGTCATGCAGGCCATCTATGATGGACCCGTTCAAGTAGGGACCGATGAAAATGGTGAACCGCTTTACCTCTCTGATAACCAAGGACGTTTAGTTTACACGAATACATATTCTGGTGAGGTATTTGCAGCCAACCCGATGGACCCTAGCGACTCCTCTCTAATCGGGGCTGCTGTTGATATAGCCGGATTAGCGGGAAGTGGGACTACTTTTACGCCTATAAAGCTACCAAAAGTTGCCGTTGGCTCAATAAATGATGAGCTCGATAATCTAATAAATTCTGGTGTTACGAATTCTTCGGATTGGGCCAACTCCCAGTTCCCTGAAGGGTATTCGCCTCATAGGCGCTAACTTAAGGATGGAAGTCTTGGAAATTATTGATGTAATGCCAACTGTGCGGGGACCAAAATAGACGTTTGCTCTTGGTTTTTGTTTACCTTTACCAACACTGCGATGAGAAAATCGCAGTGTTGGTATCTTCAGCTCAATTAAACAAACTGGAAGTCGTCGACGTGCAGATCTGAGACAAGAACGCCCTTGAGTATCACCGAATTGCTTTCATTCACACGAATGACGGTATCGCTGCCATTATTACCGGCTGCTGTGAGCAAATCCTCAAAGCTTGCAAATAGGTCGGTACCAAAACCGATGACGTCATCTGACCCTGCTCCGGCTGTAAAATCGCCAATGACGTCGTTACCGAAGTTGATATCAGAAAAGATGAAGGTGTCAGATCCTGCCCCACCAAACATATTGTCTCCAAGACCGGTGCCAGAAATTAAATCATCACCATCCGTGCCGTGGAGTTCCACCCGGCCATCATCTCGCACCTTAATCCCGCTCAGCACCGACCCGTCAGCAAACTCAAAGCGCTCGATGATCTGGCCGTGATTGGAGATGCTCAACCTGTCGGTACCGCTACCAGTCTGCCAGCTGAAGTTCAGCACCGTGCCATAGGGTTCATCAGCGGCAGAACCAGTGGTGCTGAGGCTAAGACCAGCCAGGCTCAGGTCGGTGAACCGCACCGTGTCGATGCCGTCCTCAATGCCTTCATGGAGCATGGTGCTGCCGCCACCAGAACCGAACAGATAGGTGTCGTTGCCGCCAGCGCCGCGCAAGTGCTGCGAGCCGCCGACCCCGGCGCCAGCACTCAAGGTATCATTGCCGGCACCACCATAGACAAAGTCGTCGTAGGCAGTGCCATAGATTACCGAATCTTGGCCATCTGCCAGAGCGTAAAGTTCCACCCGGCCATCGTCACGCCAGCTGACCCCGCCGAGCACCGACCCGTCAGCAAACTCAAAACGCTCGATGTGTGGGTTATCGGCGCTCCAATTCTTGATGGTCAGGACATCGGTGATGTCATCCAGGGCCTGATTTGGCTTGGTTGGGTCAATCAGATAGAACTTCAGGTCACCCGCATCAGCGACAATCTTCAGGTCTGCCAGTGTGATGCCGTCTGTGAAGCGGAGGGTGTCGGTGCCGGAGGTCTCGGTTAGGGTGTCTTTACCAAAACCTCGGCTGAACACATAGGTGTCGTTGCCGGAACCACCTTTGAGCTGGTCGTTGCCAGCACCGCCGACGAGAGTGTCGTTGTCGGAGCCTCCCTCAAGTATGTCGTTGCCAGCGTCACCATAAAGCGTGTCGTTACCGCTCCCCCCTTGAAGGGTATCATTTCCTTGCTTTGCCTGAATATAGTCGTTGCCATTTTGCCCCATGAGGACCTCATTACCGACCTGACCTATAATCCAGTCGGAACCACCTGTGCCCTTGTAAGGAAGGCCGGATGAGCCTGTTCTGGCATCACTGCGGATAATTGAGGAGAAATCGCTCAGCTTCACTTCTTGTCCATCAGCAAAACTAAGGACCTCTACACCATAACCCGACGAGTTCCAGTTCTTAATGCGGATAGAGCCTTCCAGATCGCCAAGTGATGCCTCTGGATTATCCTTGTCGAGCACATAGATGAGAAGGTCATTGCCGTCCTCACCCAAGGTAATATCGTTCAGCGTAAGATCTGAAAACTGGAGAAGATCCAGTTCCCCTCCGCTAACGGTGGTGTGCACTTTTTGCTTAATGTATCCAAATCCGTGAACATAAATACGCTCTGTGTGAGTGACCGTATACGGTTCGTCTGAGATTGTATCTTTGCCATCACCGCGGGTGTAGGTGTAAATATCATTGCCAGCTCCACCCTTCAGGTAGTCAGCCCCTTTCCCCCCGGAAAGAACATCCGTACCATCACCGCCCTTGAGCGTATCATTGCCGTTTCCGCCAACAAGCGTATCAATGCCGTTCACTGATCAGCCCCACTTGAGTGGTCCGGTTTGAAAGTTAG
>NZ_LMCK01000051.1:0-4618 GCF_001623165.1 Pseudovibrio sp. WM33 | reverse complement strand
TTCACATCAACATCGCTAAAGTCAGCGTTGATGATGACAATATTGGTGTTCTGTACAACTGTGATGTCGATGTCGTTCACAACTGGCACATCATTGGTGCCGTTGATCGTTACCGTCACAGTTTTGGTGATCACACCGCCATTGCCGTCATCGATCGTGTAGGTGAACGTGTCGGTTGCTGTCTCGCCAACGCTCAGATGGATGAACGCATCACCGCAATCATAAGAGAACGTGCCATCACCATTGTTGATCACAACACCAACCGTGGTGCTGTTGTCGATCGTGATGATGTGGGTGTCATTCACATCAACATCGCTAAAGTCAGCGTTGATGATCACAACATTGGTGTTCTGTACAACTGTGATGTCAATGTCGTTCACAACAGGCACATCATTGGTACCGTTGATCGTCACCGTCACGGTCTTGGTGATCACACCGCCATTGCCATCATCGATCGTGTAGGTGAATGTGTCCGTTGCCGTCTCGCCAACGCTCAGATGGATAAACGCATCACCGCAATCATAAGAGAACGTGCCATCACCATTGTTGATCACAACACCAACCGTGGTGCTGTTGTCAATTGTGATGATGTGGGTGTCGTTCACATCAACATCGCTAAAATCAGCGTTGATGATCACCACGTTGGTGTTCTGCACAACTGTGATGTCGATGTCGTTCACAACAGGCACATCATTGGTGCCGTTGATCGTCACCGTCACGGTCTTGGTGATCACACCGCCATTGCCATCATCGATCGTGTAGGTGAACGTGTCCGTTGCCGTCTCGCCAGCTCCTAACTCATCAAACTGGCCGTTTGGATCATAGTGGAACTTGCCATCGGCAAAAGTCACTTCACCTGTTGTTTCAGACGCATCAAATGTAATCGTGTGTATATCGGAATGGTCAGGATCTACATAATCAGGTGAAATCTCCAGAAAGCTTTCCTCTGAAGTAGACGCTGCAATATCTGATACGACTGGGTCATCATTTGTCCCAACGACGGTTACAACTACAGGGTGTGTAGCCGTGCCACCGGCTGCATCAGTAAGTTCCACCGTGAAGGTAAGTGTAATCTGCTCATCTGTAGCCAGATAGTCAAACACCGTTGACGCTGCCTCGAATGTCAGATTGATACGGCCATCTACACTGCTTTCTGAAGAAGTAACGCCTGTCACCTTAAGCAAAGTAGCAAGCTCAGAATTACTTAGAGAAGAAAGTCCGGTAGCAACACCGGTGAAACTGACGGACGAAACAGTCGCGCTGTGTTCGGCATCGGCTATATCCGCATCAGAAAATGCCAGTTCTAAACTGTCGGTAATTATTGAGTTATCAGCACTCTCCAGGAGGGCTAACTCATTGGAAAGATGAACATAATTCCCAAGAACATCCCGTTTGAAGGCATAAACAGCGCCTGCTTCGGCTGCTGTTTTATCACTGCCCGGCGTTCCAATGTAAATGATTCCATCATTACCAACAGCGACAAATTTTCCAAAAGCGTCACCCGCAGCTGCATCTGGAGCTACAAGCTTGTTAGAAATATATCCACCTTCTTCATCTGGCGTAAATACATAAGCAAAACCTTTGGTGTCAAAGCGCGGCTCTGCACCAACAACAATTACACCATCATTTCCGATTGCAATCGAGGTTCCTGCTCTGTCCAAAAGTGCAGCACCTTCCATTGGCAACTCAATAGGATCACCATACTCGCCATTTTCTGACGGGACATAGACATAAGCTGATCCTGAATCATAAAGATCAGCATCAGCACCCTTTGCACCAACAACAATCACTCCTTGGTCGTTTACACTTACAGAATTGCCAAACTGATCACCAGTATTCCCATCCGGCAACATGAGCTTTGTTGGAGTATCATAGAGACCGTTATCATTTTCTTGATAAACGTAAATGGCACCACTTTTCGGGCTATTACCGTCATCCGCAGGAGCTCCCACCACCATTAGCCCTGAGCTGTTAATGCTTACAGACTGCCCAAAAGAAGCATCCGAAGCAGCATCCAGCGCTTCTATTACTTCTGCAACATATTCTCCGTCAGCATTCAGAGTAAAGATTTGAACTACGCCTGATGGTTCCATGCCACTATCAACAGCATGAGGAGCACCTGTAATAATTGTCCCATCATTGCGTATCGCAACAGAACTGCCAAACTCACTTATAACGCCGCTTTCATCACTGAGCTTTACAGGCTCTCCATAGGTTCCACTCTCGTCAGGAAGATAAACATACAACGCTCCACCCAGGCCATCGACTTTTTCACCTACCACGACGACACCGGAATCATTAATCGCAACAGTTATCTGCGGACTATTCTGGCTAGCACTATCAGGCAGCGTAAGCTTCGTTTCAATATAACCACCTTGGCCATCGGGTTGACGAACTAACACCGCCGATTTGTCAGGCCCCAACTCATTTGGTGCACCAATAACGACTGTACCAAGGCCATTAACATCAAAAGCAGAGCCAAACCCGTCTAGGAACGTGCCGTTCCCGTCAAGCAGAAGCTCTGATGAAGTAATCGCCTCAACAGGACCAAACATAGGTGCATTATTGGAAGAAACAGAATCAGACATGCTAACCTCAAAGAAATCAATAAATTCTCCGAGACGCTTTCATGTAGGAAATCCGATATCAAATTGGATTTAATTCTCAATTTACTCAAAGTGATTTCAGGTGATCAAATCAATGAAAGAAAATCACGCATCGAGAACCCCGAGGTTAAATGGAGTGCCCCACACCAATGGCATCAAAATCACGGGTTATCAAAAGCACCTATCAATATGTCCAGTTTCATGGTGCATTTATGAGGTGATCTATTTGATTTTTCATGATATTTAATAGTCTCCGGAAGACTAATAACCTCTTCTGTACGTACCGGACTTGTACACTGTTGCGATCCGATTACACCCTCTCGAATATTTGAAACAACTGGGCTTAATGCTCTGAAATCGAACTTCTAATGTATTCAGGCAGGCATTAGTAATCTTCTAGCATTAGAAATGTTCAGGAAATTTTATTTGCAATCTATAGTTGATAATATTTTTGCAGTCCCTCTACAGTTGCTGTCGTCGTTGAAGGAAAAAACACTGTAAGTTCTGAAGAGCAGTTGCTAACGCAACATGTTTGCATCAGATCTCCAGTGGATCAAATGCGGCGAAGATACAAGAATGACCTCCTCACAAAAGGGGAAAGGTTGGGAGCAAGGCAGCGGTAAGAGCACCATGGCGCGACTGTTGCGGTCGATTACCGATCCCTGTGCGGTTTCTGCGTCCTCTCTTCCCAAGGATGAGCGTGACCTTATGGTGATGGCGCAAAACGGGCATGTGCTCAACTTCGATAATGTCTCGAAAATGGAAGGCTGGTTGTCTGATGCGATTTGTCGGATGGCGACGGGGAGTGGGTTTATCTCTCGCAAGCTGCACACGGATGGCGATGCCTATTGGTTTCAGAGGGCGAGGCCTGTGCTGCTTAATGGCATTCCTGCGTTGACTGAGCGGACTAATTTGGCAGAGCGGGCGCTTTCTGTTCGTCTCAAGCGGATTAATGAGGCGGGCCGTCAACCGGAAGAGTTGTTCTGGCAAGAATGAGAGCAGCTCAAACCGCGTGTGTTTGGCGTTATGTTGGATGCATTGAGCGTAGCCATTCGTAACATTGAGAGTGTGCGTTTGGACCGCCACTCACGTATGGCAGACTTTGCGCGTTTGATGGTTGCTGCGCCTTCCGGGCTTGGTTGGGAGGAGGGTGAGTTTCTGGAAGCTAATGAGAGCAACCGGCGTGGCACGGCGGAAGCTGTTTGTGAAGGCGATCCGGTTGCGGTGGCACTTCATGAGTTTCTCATGGTTCGGCAAGGTGGTGAGAGCTGGGTGGGTACGGCAACTGAGCTGCTGGCAGAGCTCAACATGATTGTGAGTGACCAGATCAGATCCTCACGTTTTTGGCCGACAAAGGTGAATGCACTTGGCAATGCGGTGGATCGGACAGCTCCGCTGTTGAGGCAGAAGCGAATACAGGTAACCAAGAAAGCTACAGGTTCAAGGCGGTTGATTTATCTGGATGTGATCTAGGGGTGATGTTATCGAACAGGTATGTTTTAAGAAACTTGTATTGAGGGGCTCATGAGTGATTTGCTGATCCCAGCAACAGAAGCGATTATTGAAGGCATCTCTGGTTCGGATCTGCGTGAAGTAATGAGCATCGAGTTCGGCACACTAAGTCTGTACTTAGATGACTCCGCGACGATATTGCTCAAAAAGGGCTTCTTGAACTTCACCTTGAAGAGTTGTGAATGCGCTTTGCTTCTTTATCCGATCCATAACTTTCAACAAAATGCAGTATCAGTTCGTTTTCAGGAAAGTCTTAATGAGCCTAACGCGAGCTGCGTCATGAATGTCTATGAAAAGGACGGACATATTGTCCTTTATCATTGGGAGGGCTTCCTTTCAGTTTTGGAAAGACAGACTATGAAGCTCGTCAGCCAGTCGTTTACCAAGTAACCATGACGCATACGGGTCCTTCCTGGGCTTTTCGTTGTCTACGGGTAGTTCGAGACCACGGTGCAAGCGCCTATGTGGTTTTCGCAAGGGCTTGATGTTTATGTTCATGT
>NZ_LMCK01000050.1:0-39970 GCF_001623165.1 Pseudovibrio sp. WM33 | reverse complement strand
CCCACCCACGCCGCGGAATGGACGGTCCACTCCTGCCCGAATGCGTGGGCACGAGACACAGAGTAAGGCTGCTTCTGGGTGAGGGGGATAAGTTTTGTAAGGCGTAGGCGGTTACCCCAAGTCGTCATCCCGTGCAAGCGAAGCGCGATGCGGGAACCAGCTTCCCACCTCGTCACGTATAGCACTGAATACCGGATCTCCGCGTCGCTCCATCCGGCATGACGGCAAGAGGCACTGCCGCTTGAAGTGCTGCCCCACAGAACCGCCACCGTCATCCCAACATCACCTTGCCAAAAACACAAAACGACCAGCTTGCCGATTTAACTCTTTTGGATGAGTAAGATTCACGCAAAGAAAAAGGCAGCGCAGAACGCCGCCTTTAAATTTTTGGGAACTCTCGATTTCGTCAGCACCATCTGAAGCGACGGGCTAGAACTCATGCAGAGTTCATAAACAGGTAAACCGCAAGGAAAATGATCGGGCTTGAGATGACACTTGCCACAATCATTGCACCCATAGCCTGCTTCAGCATAATCAACCCCCGTTTGAATTATGAAATGCAGTTCTATTGGGGATATATTAGCACAGCTAATTCAAATATGCACTATTAACCATATCCCTGATAAGGAGCGTGGCAATTTGCGCAGATTTGTCAGGTCAGTAGGTTGAGGCCATCTTAATTTTGAATGCATCTTGAGAGGTCAGCAGAGCCTCAAGAATCGCTTTGTCCTGCTTGTAAATGTCTTCCCGGAACTGAAGTTCCCCATCATCTCCGGCAAAAGCTGTGTAGTAGCGCAGATGCACTGGCACGGTCTCTTTCAGTTTCAGGCGAACGGTTTTGCCCCGGGCGCGCAGCTTCTCCATCTTTGCGCGGCTATGGCCGGAACCGGAAAGCAGCACCTCCCCGAATGTAAATGGATCCTGCACCCGGATGCAGCCATGGCTAAACGCACGCTGATCCTTGTTAAACAAGCGCTTGGACGGTGTGTCGTGCAGATAGATATTATGCTTGTTCGGGAACATGTACTTCACCGCACCGAGAGCGTTTTTCCGTCCAGCCTTCTGGCGGAGCTGATACCCGAACCTACGTTTGCTGACCGCATTCCAGTTGATCGCTGTCGGATCAACCCGGCGGCCATTCTTGTAAACATTGATCCCGCTGCCAGACAAGGCAGACGCATTCTTGCGCAGCTTGGGTAGGTACTCGTTGGTGGCAATGGACCATGGCACCCCCCAGGTGGGATTGATCTCTGCATACTCAAAAGTATCAGAGAACAAAGGCGTGGCATGGCGAGGCTTGCCTACCACCGTGCGGGTTTCATAAAGCACGTCCGTGCCTTCCATCACCCGAACAATCTGTTCAGCCACGTTGACTTTTACATAGCGGCCAGAAGGAAGCGGATCATCCCAGCGCATGCGCTCCAGATTAACAAGGATTTGATCGCGGCGGTCTGTAAGTGAGGCATTCAATGCTGCCCGGGTCTTCTTGCCAACAACCCCATCCACACTCAGACCGTGACGCTTTTGGAAGCTTTTTACGAGCGCGACCATGTCATCATTGTAATAGGCGGGTGCCACCTCTTGCTTGCTCGTTCCGGAGTATCCGGAATAGTAGGGTGCATAGCCCTCTGCTTGCAGGCGCTTCTCCAACTGCGAAATCCGTGCGCCTGTATCGCCAGGCCGAATGCTCGGGCCATCTTCGATGTAGACAGGGTAATCAGAGGTGAGAGCCGCGTTGTAACGGGCCAGCTGGTCTTTCAAAAGATCGTAGGACGGGGCCTCTGGCTCAAGGCTGGCAAACAACTGCTCAACAGACCGCGTTTCTTCCAGCTGAGTGAGCATGTCATTCAGCTTTGGCACCTGTGGGGTGATAAAAACATTCTTCAACACCTTGGTTGGGCGCACAACGCCGCCAGCAAGGTGAGCACCATAACTGGCAAAAACGCGGGTCAGCTGCAGTTCAACAACAGCGATCTCACGCAACGTGGCCGTGGCATTGGAAACTTCCATCACATCCAGAATGGAAGCCAGTTGCCGAACACCATAGGCTTGCGGATCAAGCCCATGGGTTGGGGCCTTGCGAATCTCCTCAATCAAACGGTTGGCAAGCGGTGTCAAAGACTGGTCTTCAAACCAGACAGGGCGGAAATTGCGTAAGGAGTAAGCCTCTGCCAAGGCATCCACTTGCCGCGAACTAAAACCAACTTGCTCGATTTCATCTTCAGAAAAGATCAGATCCCGGATGGTTTGCTCCAACTTAGACAGCTCTGACAGGGATGGATCCAGAACCTGCCCGGCAGGACCAGTGAGATCCGGAACTTGCAGCTCGCTTTCTGGCAGGACTAAGGGATCAATATCTGGCAGCACAAGGCCGTCCGGGGAAGGCGTGTCAGCTGATGGTGAGGCCGCAGTCTCATTAAAATTCAACGGGTCTATAGGGTTCACAGAGGAGGTGGCATTACCGGTCGCACTTGAAGGCGAACTCATTCCAATCAGACTTGCAGCGACAACGGTGGCACAGATACTCTTGTGAGACACGTTTTACTTCCCTGTTTTTTCTTGGCTTTCCCTTAGAATTGCATCTTCGGGTAGAAATTTTGTATTTAACTTAGTTAGAAATGTGGGTGATCTGGTGAGACTAAGACTTGACCTGTAAGCAACAATCAGCGAAAAGCAACATATGAAAACGGCGATGCACACTTCTTCTTGCACCATCATTATTTGCAGCTAGCGACAACGCTGGCTGTGGCCGTTCTATCCTGCCTTGATTCTGCGTGAGATGAACGCCCGGCCAGCTGGCCAGGAGACGAACCATTATGAGCGCAGACACAGCCCAGGGCGACAAAGGACTTCTGCTCACCAATACTTTGACACGCACAAAAGAAGCTTTTGTGCCAATGGATGCGTCCAACGTGCGCATGTATGTGTGTGGTCCCACCGTTTATGACTACGCCCATATTGGTAATGCGCGCCCAGTCGTAGTTTTTGACGTTTTGGCCAGATTGCTGCGTCAACTCTATGGCAAAGAGCATGTCACATATGTGCGAAACATCACAGACGTTGACGACAATATTAACAAGCGTGCGGCCCGTGATGGCATTTCCATTCGAGAGCTGACCAACAAAACCGCAGCGCAGTATCAGGCCGATATGGCCGCGCTGGGGGCACAGGCCCCGGATGTTGAGCCACGGGCGACCGAGCACATCGAAGAGATGAAAGAGATGATCGAGACTCTCGTCGACAAAGGCCATGCCTATGTCGCGGACGAGCATGTCCTCTTTCATGTGCCAAGCATGCCCGAATACGGCAAACTCTCCAACCGCACATTGGACGAGATGATCGCCGGTGCGCGTGTTGAAGTAGCTTCCTATAAAAAAGACCCGACCGACTTCGTGCTTTGGAAGCCATCCAAAGCGGATGAACCGGGTTGGGAAAGCCCATGTGGCATCAAAACACCAGGTCGTCCGGGCTGGCACATTGAATGTTCTGCAATGTCTGAAAAGCACCTGGGCAAAGTCTTTGATATTCATGGCGGCGGTGTCGACCTGACGTTCCCGCATCATGAAAACGAGATTGCACAGTCCAGATGTGCTCACGGCACCCATGCCATGGCAAATGTGTGGATGCACAACGGCTTCCTGCAGGTGGAAGGCGAGAAGATGTCCAAATCTCTGGGCAACTTCTTCACCGTTCACCAGCTGCTGGACACGGAAGAAGGCGATGGACGTAAATGGTCTGGTCAGGCCATCCGTTATGCTCTGCTTCAAACCCAGTATCGTCAGCCAATCGACTTTACGTTCAAAAGTCTGGCAGAAGGCGAAAAGCAGCTCACCCGCTGGATTGAGCTGATGAAGAAGCACGGTGTCACAGCACAGGAAAATGGCGCACTGGATGAAGGTGTTCTGGAAGGCCTGAAAGACGACCTGAACACACCACGTGCCTTTGCCGCTCTTCACAAACTGGCCCGCGATGCTCGCGGGGGAGATGCCGACGCTGCACAGAAATTAGCTAATTCTATCAAATTCTTGGGCTTTGATCTTGAAACATTTTCCAAAGCACAGGAAGAAGAAAAAGCTGAAGCAGATGCCTCTCCGGAGTTGAAGGCCAAAGTGGAAGAGCTGATTGCAAAACGTCTGGATGCCCGCAAGGCAAAAGACTTTGCTGAAAGCGACCGCATCCGCGATGAGCTGGCAGCCGATGGCATTGTGCTCAAAGACATGAAAAACAAGGAAACAGGTGAAATTGAGACCACCTGGTCCTGCGCTTAACGAGGTTTCAGAGCCATGGACTACGCAGATACCACAAGGAAACTTGAAGTCTGCTCCATGGTTCTGTTCGGGATAACCCGTTAGGCTTGCTAAGTTTTCTCAAGGCGCCCGCAATACGTGCCTTGAGAAATCCTACGGAGACAAAGGGAAACCTCCGTCACATGAGGGGAGCCTGAGGTTGAACTCAGGTCAATAAGCAGGGTAGGCATACTATGACGAAAGAGCGTCTGTATCTTTTCGACACGACATTGCGCGATGGGGCTCAGACCTCCGGCATTGATTTCTCCGTGGACGAAAAAATTGCCATTACCGGCCTGTTGGAAAGACTGGGTGTTGATTACATCGAGGGCGGTTATCCGGGTGCTAACCCAACAGATACACAGTTCTTCTCTGAAAAAAGAACGAAAAAAGCGATCTTCACCGCGTTCGGCATGACCAAGCGCGCCGGGCGCTCTGTCAGCAATGACCCCGGCGTCCAGATGGTCCTGCAATCCGCAGCCGACGCCACCTGCTTTGTGGCCAAAAGCTGGGATTACCACGTTGATGTTGCACTGAAGTGCACCAACGAGGAAAATCTGGAAAGCATCGCAGACACGGTCAAAGCCTCCGTTGAGGCAGGCAAAGAAGCCATGATCGACTGTGAGCACTTCTTTGACGGTTACAAGGCAAATCCGGACTACGCTCTGGCCTGCGCACAAACCGCTTTTGAAGCTGGTGCGCGCTGGGTGGTTCTGTGCGACACCAATGGTGGCACGCTTCCACACGAAGTCACCGAGATCGTGAATGCAGTGATGCAAGTGGTGCCTGGCAGCAATCTGGGCATTCACGCCCATGATGACACCGGCCACGCTGTCGCAAACACACTGGCCGCTGTCGTCGCTGGCGTCCGTCAGGTGCAGGGCACGCTCAACGGCATCGGCGAGCGTTGCGGCAACGCCAATATGATCACCCTGATCCCGAACATGCTGCTGAAAAAGCCGTACCGTGATCTGGTCGAACTTGGCATTGTTGTTGAAGACCTGACAGAATTGACTGCAATATCAAGGAGTTTTGACGAGATCTTGAATCGATCTTCCAACGTCCACGCTCCTTATGTCGGCGCCAACGCCTTTGCCACCAAAGCAGGCATCCACGCCTCTGCCATCCTGAAGAACCCGGACACCTACGAGCATATCCCACCAGAAAAGGTTGGTAATCAGCGCCGTTTGCTTGTCTCCGATCAGGCTGGAAAGTCCAACCTGCTCAACGAGCTGAAACGCCTTGGCGTTGAAGCTGACAAAGCCGATCCGCGCCTTGATCGTCTGCTGGCGGAGGTGAAAGAACTGGAAGCGCAGGGCTTTGCCTATGAAGCCGCAGATGCCTCCTTCGAGCTGCTTGCCCGCCGACGCTTACATTCCGTGCCGGATTACTTCGATGTCCTGTCCTTCCGCACCGGTGTCGAGCGCCGCTACAATGCGCTGGGTGAACGTGTCACGGTCTCCGAAGCGGTCGTGAAAGTGGAAGTGGATGGCGAGACGTTCATGTCGGTGGCTGAAGGGAACGGTCCGGTCAACGCGCTCGATCTTTCACTGCGCAAGGATCTCGGCAAATACCAAAGCCTGATAGCTGACCTTGAGCTGATAGATTATAAAGTGCGAATATTGAACGGTGGCACCAGCGCGATCACGCGTGTTCTCATAGAAAGCCAGAACAAGAAAACCGGCAAGCGCTGGTTCACAGTCGGCGTCTCTGAAAACATCGTAGATGCATCCTTCCAGGCCTTGGTCGATTCCGTTCGTTATTGCATTTTCAAAGCGAATGAGCTGGAAACAGCCTGATAAAGGCTGCCAAAGGCTTTTGAGCACGAAACGATTTGTGGTCGCGGATGCGCGGCCACGCCTTCCTTTTTTAACTGGCGTCAGGATCTCTGGCGCCTGTTTACGTTGTAATATGAGGGTTGAATGAGCCAGTCAGCGTCCGCTGCTGATCCGCTAAGCACGCCAGAAGCGTTCAAGGCTGGACTGATCGCAGCAGTATCTGCTTATCTTATGTGGGGCTTTGCTCCCATGTACTATAAGCTCACAGCAGACATGCCGGCGATCATCGTGATCTGCTATCGCGTGATTGGCTCCGTGCTGTTTCTTGGCGCCTTTCTGGTCATGAGCAAACTGCGTAAGGAGATCCTGGCGATCTTCTGCGACTTCTCTCGCCTGCGATACCTGCTGGTCTCGGCCTCAGTCATCAGCATCAACTGGACCATCTTTATCTGGTCGGTGGAAACGGGCAGGGTGCTGGATGCCAGCCTCGGCTACTTCATCAATCCGCTCGTCAGCGTAGGCCTGGGCGTTGTGCTGTTGTCCGAGCGCTTGTCCAAAGCACAGCTTGCAGCGCTGGCGATCACCATCTTTGCCGTGCTCTACAAAACCTTTGAGGTGGGTGAACTGCCGTGGGTGTCTGTTGTGTTGGCCCTCAGCTTTGCGCTCTACGGCTATGTGCGCAAGCAAGCACCTGTAAGCGCTGTGGCTGGCCAGTTGGTGGAAGTTCTGCTCGTCCTGCCATTTGCACTTGTCGGCATCTGGTACTTCGCGCAGGCTGGCACCGGTGGCATCTATCCAGCAATTCCGGTGGAGCACCCGTGGTTCTTGTCTCTGCTGCTGTTCACAGGCGTGATCACAGCAGTCCCATTGGTGGTCTTCGCCTTTTCAGCGCGCCGCTTGCCTATGATTTACATTGGCTTCTTGCAATACATAGCGCCATCCATCCACTTCCTCAGCGCCATTTGGCTGTTTGGTGAAGAGCTGTCGATTGAGGGCTTGTTTGCGTTTGGAATGATCTGGTTCTCACTCGTCATCTTCTCGGTCGACGGTGTGATGGCAAGGCGCCGCGTTGCGAAGCTGGCGTAACAGCAAAATGGATCACAATTAAAAAGGCCGCTGAAAACTCAGCGGCCTTTTTGTTACATATCCTTCAAATCAGGATGTTCAACTTTGCAGCCCTCAATGGCCTTGCAAAGGATATCGACGCTTTGAGCAACGTCCTCGGTGATCTCGTAGGTGATGTCGCTGTCCGGGCGAATAAAGCCAAGACTACGCATGTGGTCGAGCAATTCCACCAAAGGCGTCCAGAACTGGTCAAGGTTGAGAAGCAGCATGGGCTTGTCATGGCGGCCAAGCTGAGCCCAGGTCAGCATCTCCACAAGTTCCTCAAGAGTGCCGATCCCACCGGGCAGTGCGATAAACGCATCAGCTTTTTCAAACATGGTGCGTTTGCGCTCATGCATGTCCTGAGTAACGATCAGCTCATGAGCGTCTTCCAGCATCACCTCTCGTTCCATCAGGAACTTCGGAATGACACCGGTGACTTCACCGCCATTTTCAAGAACAGTTTTCGCAACAGCTCCCATAAGTCCAATGGATCCGCCACCATAAACGAGTCGAATCCCTTCACGGGCTAATAATTCACCAAGCTGAATCGCCGCTTTTTCAAACAGCGGCTGACTTCCAGCATTGGAGCCGCAATATACGCAGATGCTTTTCAAGGTTTTCATAGGTATTCTGTCGCATTAGGCTAGGGGGAACGTCAAGCAAGGCTCGTAAAATGAGGTTAACTTCACCATATGCGCAACTTGCCTGACATGGTGCACCTTGCCCCTCGGGTTAAACATGTATAACAAACACGATTAAAGTCTGTCCTTTTTGCCTAAAGCTAAGGAAAAGAGACAGCCGGATAAACTGATATCCGGACAATCTGATATAATGTCAAAGCATGCCATGTCGAGTGAACTATGGTCTGCTTGAGGAGCAATTGAGAACCATGTCGAAATCGGGGATGAACTGGTTGCTGACAGTTGCTGTGGCTGTTGCTGCAGGCGCAATCGGTGCGGGGGCGTACTACCTGAGCAAGGAAGATACTTCGGTTGTTGCAGAAGCTGAAAAGGCTGTTGCAAAGCTGGAGGCTGCTGCTAATGGCAAAGTACAGCTCAACTCGTCGGGCACTCAGACGGACAAGGCAGAAGCTGGCAAAGCTCCTGAAGTGACCACACAGCTGGATTCCGCCGCTGTTACCACCGACAATGTTCCAAGTTTCGATGTGATGCGCGTTGAGCCGTCAGGCGATGCCGTTGTCGCAGGCCGCGCTGAAGCAGGTTCTATTGTTGCACTCATCTCCAACGGGGATGTGGTTGGCAAAGGCATTGCGAACAACAGCGGTGAATTTGCAATTGTTCTGGAAAGACCGCTGAAGCCGGGCGACCACGATGTCAGCCTCGAAGCGACCAATCAGGAAACTCAGGAAAAGAGCGGCTCGCAGCAACACATTGCAGTGTCTGTGCCTGAAGATGAAACTGGCGAGGTTCTGGTTGTTCTGAATGAACCAGACGCACCATCAAAGATTCTCCAGCTGCCAGAAACGCCTGTGACTGCAGAGCCCATTGCAACAGCGAATGCAAAGGCGCCTGAAACGGCTGCTCCTGCTGAAGTTGCCGTTGCACAGACCCCTGGTGCGAAGGAAGAAGCTCCGGTTAATGCAGCGGCTGAAAAACCAGCGCAAGCGCCTGCAAAAACTGAAGTCGCTGTCACTGAGACACCTGCATCTGCTTCAGAAGCCGCACAGACTGTTGAAGTCGCAACGCAAACTCCAGCACCTGTTGAGACACCTGCAGCACCGGTTGCAGCCGCAACTGAAGAGCCGCAGCTAACTGTCAAAGCCGTTGAAACTGAGAAGGGCAAGGTCTTCGTTGCTGGCGAGAGTGAGCCAGGCGCGCAAGTTCGTGTTTATGTCGGCGAAGAGTTTGTTGGCGAAGCGCAGGCAGGCACCGAAGGTCGCTGGCTCGTGGAAGCTGAAAAAACAATCCCAGCTGGCAATGTGGAAGTTAGAGCTGACAAAGTCGAGAACACCGAAGGTAGAGTGGAAGCCCGCGCACAGGTTGTCTTCACCAAAGGTGAGAATGACGTTGCCATGATCCCGGTTCGCCTTGTTGCGGAAGGGTCTGGTTCAAAAGGAGCGTCTGCTACCGTTGGGATTGGCGAATTGCCGAACGTTATCATCCGCCGCGGCGATAACCTTTGGACCATTTCCCGTCGTCTCTATGGCAAAGGCACACGCTACACCACCATCTATCAGGCCAACAGCCAGCAGATCCAAAATCCGGATATGATCTTCCCGGGACAGGTGTTCATGTTGCCTGTGGCTGACCTGAATTGGAAAACAATTAATAACTGATCTGGATTCTTCTCTTCGAACGTCCTATTTAAGAAGAGAAAGCTTTCCAGATTGATCTTTAGGAAAGCGCTGGATGAGCAATCCAGCGCTTTCTCTGGTTTGCGATCCTACTGCGTGCTCCCGAAAAGTGGTTCCGGTTTTCGGATAAGGGTGCGCTTCAAAAGAGGGCGAAAGACTCTCTCTATTCTGATGGCAA
Source organism: Pseudovibrio sp. WM33 (assembly GCF_001623165.1). Lineage (NCBI taxonomy): Bacteria > Pseudomonadati > Pseudomonadota > Alphaproteobacteria > Hyphomicrobiales > Stappiaceae > Pseudovibrio > Pseudovibrio sp. WM33. Next base: position 30,307 of record NZ_LMCK01000050.1, on the reverse strand, counting down.
TGAACGCGTTCTGGATCATTGCTCTTCTGATATGACATTCCAAATTCGCCAACCGCTTCTCGTTTTAAGAAGTGCGCCGGGCAACAAGGCACTAGCATGACTGCAACAAGCAAAAAACAGCAGGCAAAATCCGCCCCTGCTTTGGATGCAGACGATAAAGGCTTGCTTCGTTCACTGAAAACTCTTTGGGTTTACATGTGGCCAGATGCAAGGCCGGAGCTTAAAAAGCGTGTCGTTCTGGCCCTCGCGGCGTTGATTGTCGCAAAAATTATTACCGTTTTCGCACCCTATCTTTATGCATGGGCAACCGATGCCCTGACTGACGCCAGCGTTTTGCCAAAATGGTTGCCGCCAATTCTTGTCGCGCCAATCATGTTGGTCCTGGCCTACAATGTTGCCAGAACAATGGCTGTCGGGTTTAACCAGATCCGTGACGCGATCTTTTCAAGCGTTGGCCTCCACGCCGTTCGCGAACTCGCCAATCTGACCTTCCAGCACCTTCACGCACTGTCTCTTCGCTACCACCTGTCACGCCGCACTGGTGGCCTGACCCGTGTGATCGACCGCGGAGTGAAGGGGATTGAAGGTATCGTTCGTTTCACGATCCTGAGCGGTATCCCGACTGTCGTCGAATTTGCGATGATGGCTGTTGTAATCTGGTTCCAGTTTGGCCTCTGGTATGTCCTGGTCGTTGGTGCAACGGTCTTTGCCTACGTCTACTACACAGTCGTCGCCTCCGATAAACGTATCCAGATCCGCCGTGATATGAACAACGCGGACAATGATGCAAACAGCAAGTCCGTTGACAGCCTCCTGAACTTCGAAACCGTCAAGTATTTCGGTAACGAGGAAATGGAACGTGGCCGTTTTGATAAGGCAATGCGCGGGTATGAGCGCGCTGCGATCAAAACATGGACCTCGCTCTCCTGGCTCAACTTCGGGCAGGCGCTGATCCTTGGTGCAGGTATGACCACATGTATGGTTATGTCCGCCATGGCAATTCAGCGCGGTGAGCAGACCATCGGTGATTTCGTCATGATCAACGCGCTGCTCATGCAGCTGTCGGTTCCGCTCAACTTCATTGGCTTCATCTATCGCGAAATCCGTCAGGGCATTGCTGATCTGGAAGCCATGTTCTCCGTATTGGCCGTAGAACCTGAAATTCAGGATGAGCCGCTTGCGGAGAACCTGAAGGTTAAAGAAGCCACCATCAAGTTCGAGGACGTGCACTTCCACTACGACGAAGAGCGCCCGATTCTGAAAGGCGTGAACTTCGAAGTGCCTGCAGGCAGCACCATCGCGATTGTTGGTCCATCTGGTGCGGGCAAGTCCACGATTTCCCGTCTGCTGTTCCGTTTCTATGATGTCACCTCGGGCCGCATCACCATTGATGGCAAGGATGTCCGCGAAGTGACGCAGAAATCCCTGCGCGATCACATTGGCATGGTTCCTCAGGATACGGTTCTGTTCAACGACAACATCGCCTACAACATCGGCTATGGCCGCGTAGGGGCATCAGAGGAAGAAGTGAAAGAGGCAGCTCGGCTGGCTCAGATCGATCACTTCATCGAAGCTCTGCCACATGGCTATGAAAGTGAAGTGGGCGAACGTGGCCTGAAGCTTTCAGGTGGTGAAAAGCAGCGCGTCGCGATTGCAAGGACCATCCTGAAAAGCCCGCCGATCCTCATTCTTGATGAAGCAACCTCGGCATTGGATACGCACACAGAGCAGGAAATCCAGTCGGCTCTGGATATTGTCTCCAAAGACCGGACCACGCTTGTCATCGCCCACCGTCTCTCCACCGTGGTGAACGCAGATCAAATCCTCGTTCTGAAAGCAGGTGAAGCGGTTGAGCAGGGGACGCATGCTGAACTGATGGCAAATGACGGTCTCTACGCTTCCATGTGGAGCCGCCAGCGTGAAGTCAGTGAAGCGGAAGCGCGTCTTGCGCAGATGCGTGAAGATGATCAGGGCTTCATTTCCAGGGGCAAAAGTGCTGAGGAAAGCCTAATTGAGGGCATAACTGATAAGAAATAGTGGGTTCAAGTGATTGCTCCGCGCGCAATCAGGGGAATCTCTGTTTAAATAAGCTAGAGTTGCTTGCACAGATCTCTCTGAGTTGCTCTATGAGCAGAAACTTAACGTCTGAGGGGTTCAATAGCTGAACCCCTCACTCTAGCAAAGGTGGTAAAGATGTCTTTGGCGGACAGCATTTCCAAGACACTGGTTCCTATTCATAAAGAAGGCTACCCGTTTATCGCCATTGCAGCTGTCCTGACCATCATTTTAGGATGGTTCTGGTCGCCCCTTTTCTGGATCGGCCTTTTCCTGACTGGATGGGTCTGTTACTTCTTCCGCGATCCGCCACGCGTCACTCCCGTTAAAGACGGCCTGATTGTTTCCCCCGCAGACGGAACTGTGTGCCTGATGGGGTCCGTTATCCCGCCACGGGAGCTGGATCTGGGCGATCAGCCGATGATGCGTGTGTGCATCTTCATGAACGTCTTTAACTGCCACGTAAACCGTGCGCCAATGGCAGGCCGCATCACGCGTGTGGCTTACAAGGCCGGAAAGTTTCTGAATGCGGAACTGGACAAGGCAAGTGAGCACAATGAGCGCAATGGCCTGATCATTGAAAACGACAATGCCCGCATCGGCGTTGTGCAAATCGCTGGCCTCGTAGCACGCCGTATTGTGTGCTTCGTGAAAGAGGGCGAAAACATTTCTGCAGGTGATCGCTTCGGTCTGATCCGCTTTGGATCCCGTCTTGATGTTTACCTGCCCCAGGGGACAAAACCACAAGTTGCCCTTGGCCAGACCATGATTGCTGGTGAGAGTATTCTGGCAAATCTGAAAGATGAAGAAGCAGGCGACATCGTTGCCCGCGTTTCTTAAGGTAGTATAGCGTGTCAAATCCATTTCCTCCCTATGAACCGGGAGGTCAAACCACCAATGCGAAAGGATCCACGCGCAAGCGTATTCCGCTTCGTATTGTTTTACCAAACGTCGTCACCTTGCTGGCGCTATGTTCCGGCCTGACAGCCATTCGCATGGCCATGGAAGACAGGTGGGATATGGCGATTGCAGCCATCTTCCTCGCCGCCATTCTGGATGCTTTGGACGGACGTGTCGCGCGCATGCTCAAAGGGTCTACCAAGTTTGGCGCTGAGCTGGATTCGCTCGCAGACTTCGTGAACTTTGGTGTTGCCCCAGGGATTATCCTTTACGCATGGATGCTGGAAGATGCCAGCTCCCTCGGCTGGATCGCCTCTCTGTTGTTCTCCATCTGCATGGCATTGCGACTGGCACGGTTTAACGTGGCGCTGGACGACCCGAACAAACCAAAGTGGGCCAATAAATTCTTTACCGGTGTTCCTGCTCCTGCGGGCGCGCTGACAGTTCTGCTGCCGATTTATCTGGAACGTCTGGGCGTGCCACATTGGAACGAGCTTGCTCTGCCGGTTGCGCTCTACACCATGTTCGTCGGCCTCCTGATGGTCAGTCAGTTACCAACGTTTTCCGGCAAGCAGATCGGCACCCACATTCGCCGCGAATGGGTTTTACCGCTGTTTGTTGTCGCTGTCGGTATCATTGCACTTGGTGCAAGCTATCCGTTCGAGTGCCTGACCGTGATCAGCTCCGGCTATCTCATCTCCATCCCGTTCGCATGGCGCTCCTATAAGATCCACTGTGTGAACGGCAAGGGTAGCCAAGCTGATTGTGATGTGGTGACCACCGAGATCGAAGAGGAAAGCGTTTCTGAAGACAAGACGTCTTTGAAAGTCAGCCTCGAAGACATTGCGAAAGCTGGCGTTCCTGATCCCAAACAGGACAAGGAAAAAAGCAGCGAGTAGCTTTGCTCTGCTATTTTATTTTAAAAGGCTGCGGATCATTCCGCGGCCTTTTTTGTGAGCTCTGCGAGTGGGAAAGGGGAAGCTGGCTTAGGTGCGAGGAACGCGAAGAATGGACAGATGACCACGAGCGCGTCGATTGATTTCCTATAGCAGGCATTAAAAAGGCTGCCGAAGCAGCCTCTTTCGTGTTTGTCATGAGTGAAAGTCTCACTCAGCAGCTTCAGGAACCCGCTTGACCTCTTCAGAAGCATCATCTCCCAAGCCAGGCTCTTTCACATCCAGATTACCGTTTGCAAGGGCATATGGGTCAAGAACCACACTTCCGCGGCGACGTTTCAAGATGCCGTTTTTAATACCGTTCTCGATATGCATTGGCATTACCAGAGAAATCGGGATCACAATCAGCGTCAACATTGTAGAGAACGCCAGGCCGGAGATCACCGCTGTTGAGAGCTGCACCCACCAACTTGCAGTGACGCTGCCAAAGGTCGTGACCTGATTAGCAAAGTCAAAGCTGATCTGCGTCGCCATTGGAATGAGGCCCGCAATCGTGGTGATTGTGGTCAGCATCACCGGACGGACACGCTGAGCGCTTGTACGCAAGGCGGCATCTACCGGGCTCTGCCCGTCTTCACGGAAACGATTGTAGGTATCAATAAGCACGATCGCGTTGTTCACCACGATACCTGCCAGCGCCACAATACCCGTACCGGTCATGATGATTGAGAACTTCTGCCCCGTCACCAACATGCCAAGCAGCACACCAAACACACTCATAACCACAGTCGAGAGCGTCAGGAAGCTCTGGTAGAAGCTGTTGTACTGGGTCAGCAGAATGATGAACATCAGGAACAGCGCACCAATCATTGCTTTCATCAGGAAGGCCTGAGATTTGGCTTGCTCTTCATTTGCCCCGCGGAACTTGATGAACACACCGTCCGGCCATTGCTGAGCATCGATCCATTCCTGAATCTCTGCCTCTTTCTCGGTCACGAGGAAGCGATCTTTATCAACACCAGCTTTAACGTCCAGAGAGAACATGCCATTGCGGCGTGTAATGCTGGAGACCTTCTGCTTCGGTGTCCGTTCCACAAAGTTGGAGAGGGGAATCTGACCCAGCTGAGTGCGAAGACGCAGTTCATCAAACTTGTCCAGAGTCCGCTCGTTCTGAGGAAGACGAACACGAATGTCCACTTCATCCTCTGAGTCAGACGGGCGATAGTCACCAATCAGAACACCGTTGGTCACTAGCTGAACCATAGCGCCCACAGCTGCGATATCAGCTTTATAACGAGCTGCTTTTTCGCGATTGATGGTCAGTTCCCAGTCAATGCCCGGCAGCGGACGGCTGTCTTCCTGATCACGCAAGCCATCAACAGTATCGATGTGATTGCGAACGCGGTTTGCTGCTGCAACAGCTGCTTCGTAGTTGTTTGAGTTGATCTGCAACTGGATGTCTTTACCAGTTGGAGGGCCGCCTTCAACCTGCCGGGACTCAACCTTGATACCCGGAAGCAGAGAGGTTTTCTCACGAACGCTGTTGAAGATTTCCTTTGCCGACGGGCGGCAACAGAAGTCAGCAAATTCAATGTCGATCGAGCCAATCAGATCCGCAGGAGCGTTGTTGCCACCACCACCGCGCACCCCAACAGGGAAGGCGCGGGTCACGACATTTTCAATGCCCGGCTCAGCCAGAATGATGCTGTCAACTTCCCGAACCAGTTCAAGGGCCTCAAGAGCGGACATGTTACCGCGAGCGGTCACATAAAACTTACCTTGCTCAGGCTCTTCATCCACGAAGAACTCTGTGCCTGCATTGTTGCTCATAAAGGTAACGAAGATACTGCCACAGAGAACCAGCATAGCGACGATAGCCAACATGCCGGCCCACCACTTGCGGACCAGAAACTCCAGTACGGCAATATAGGCACGCGTGATGCCGCGCAGTTTTGACGTGTCAAACGGACCATGTCCGGAGAACACTTTTGCTGCCGCCAATTCTTCTGTTTTACGACGTTCAACACGCGCACGAGAATAGTTGAGGATTGGTTTGAACATCTTCATCAACGGCAAATAAGCCATGATGACGATGGCGGCCCCAAGCAGTTTTGATGCAGGACCAAGGATCGCAACGATTGGTGTCAGGCTGGAGACGACGGCAGCCAGCGCCACAGCAACGATAAGGGCCAGAATATGCTCGCCATACTTGCTCATAAAGGCAAATACAGCGGCCAAAATGCCACCAGTCACGGGCAGGAACACCATGGCTGTCAGCAGGGAGCCAGACAGAACGATGATCACCATAATTGGCAGGTAGCTCATGAACTCGCCTGGTACGCCCGGCCACAGCAACATTGGCAGGAACGCCGCCAGCGTTGTCGCCGTGGAAGAAACAATCGGCCAGAACATCAGCTTGGCAGCACGGATGTAAGCATCCCGTGGAGGCATACCTTCAGCTGCCTTACGGTCTGCGTACTCCACCATCACAATAGCGCCGTCAACCAGCATACCAACAGTCAGCACCAGGCCGAACATCACCATGGTATTCACGGTCATACCAATGGTTGTGAGTGTCAGGAAGCCCAACATGAAGCTTGTTGGAATAGCCAAGCCAACCAAGATGGCAGACCGCAAACCAAGAGCAGCAATAACAACAACCATCACGAGGAAAATTGCTGTCATGATGGAAGATTCAAGAGAGTTTAGGGTCTGAAAAATGTTGTCTGATACATCGAGCATATAGCTCACAGATACTGTGCTTGGCAGGTCTGCAGTAACGTCTTCAACAACAGCGCGAACAGCAGCATTGTTCTCGATAATGTTCTCGCCAATGCGTTTGATCACATCCAGAGAAACAGCAGGCTGACCATTCACAAGCGTAAAGGTGCTTGGATCTTTGAAGGTGCGTTTGATCGTAGCAATATCGCCAAGTGTAACAACGCCTTCACCAGCTTGTTTCACCGGTAAGGAATACACATCATCCGCATCAAGGATCAGACCTGGCACTTTGATGTTGAAGCGGCCAGCACCTCCATCAATAAAGCCCGCAGCAATCAGCTGGTTGTTCAGCCGAAGCGCGTTGATCAGCTCGCTCTGGCTGATGGAGTAACTTTCCATCTTGAGCGTATCGATGATCACTTCCAATAGCTCATCACGCTGACCAGTCAGCTCAACCTCTTTCACGGACGCAATGGACTCGATCTCGTCTTTCAGACGGTCTGCAAGACGGTAAAGCGTGCGGGAAGGAACATCACCGGAAAGGGCGATAGTCATGGTCGGCTGAAGAGCCATATTGTGGGTGCTGACGGTCGGTTCTTTGGCGTCCTCAGGGATCTTGGTCTTCGCCGTGTCAACCTTTTCACGAACATCCGTCAGCGCTTTGTCTTTGTCGACATTAATGTCGAACTCCAACAAAATACCCACATGCCCTTCGGCGGCGATCGTTGTGATCTCCTTCAAACCTTCAAGACCGCGGAGTTCAGTCTCCATCGGTTGACCGATCAGGCGGGTTCCGTCTTCTGGAGAAATACCGGACTGGCTGACAGAAACATAAAAGAAAGGAACATCAATATCAGGCGCAGCTTCTTTGGGAATCGCGATGTAGGACATAATGCCTGCGATCACCATGAAGAGCATCATCACAAAAACTGTTTTGGGGCGTTGGAGCACCCCTTCCAGCATGGATATCATTGTGAAACCTCCGCGGTTTCAAAAACGGGATGAACAACGCGGCCTTCTTTGACGAAGTCCTGACCAACAGTAATAACGGTCACTTTTTCTGGCAGGCCCTTGAGCCAGACGCCCTTTGTGTCTCCGCCGATTATCTCAACAGGATAGAAAATGACCTTGTTGTCTGCACCAACGCCGCGCAGGCCAATATCCCCATTGTCAGCAAGGGTCAAAATGCCCGGCGATACAAAGTGTGCTTTCTCATTGGCAAGTTGCAGCTGAGTGCTGGTCGTAACACCGTCCCTCAAATCAAAATCAGAGTTAGGCAGTTCAACTTCCACGTGGAAAGTACGTGTGTCCGGATTGGCGGAGCTCGCAATGTGGCTCACTTTGCCTTCAACGGTTTGACCGGTTACCAGATTCACAACAGCAGTCTGGCCAATCTTTACAGCCTGAATGTTGGATTCTGAAACGGCGCCGATTGCAAGCATTGGGTCCGGTGCCATAATTGTCGCGCAGACTTTGCCAACACCCAGCATCGCACCCACTTCTGTCAGTGGTGTCTCGATGATCCCATCAATAGGGGCGCGGATTGCTGTACGTTCCAGCTCAAGTTCAGCTTCCTGCAACTGGGCTTTGGCCGCGTCGCGTGTCGCTTTAAGCGCGATCACACGGTTCGCAGCAGAAAAGCCTCTGTTGTTCAGCTTGCTGGCAGCTTCAAAATCAATATTGGCCTGAGCCAGCGCTGCATTGGCTTGAAGAACGCGTGCTTCACGTGCACCGCGATCAAGAGAACAGAGCAAATCACCTTTACGAACGAACATGCCTTCCGTTGCTGGGCGTTTGCGCACCACACCAGCAGTTTCCGAATGCACTTCAACGCGCGTATCAGCCTGCGTCCGTCCGCGCATTTCCAAAAATGGAGTTCGTACAGTTGCTTCAAGTGTCTGAACTTTTACGGCAAAGGGAACAGAGCCGAGAGCTTTTACTCTTTCTGCTGGTGGTGGTGTCGAACCCTCGCCCGTACCCTGACCCATAACAACAGAAGTGCCGGTCGCCATCCAGATACCGATTCCGGCTGTAAGCCCCAAAGCCAGAACATGTGAAAATCGAATTGCCATTTTTCTCTCCGCCGGTTCTAGGCGATTATTCAGCTGCTTGAGCGTGGGAGACACGCTCGCTGGCGATACGCTCAAGCTTGCTTCGGTTCATTTTCATGTAATTAAGGGAAGCACTCAGTGTGGTAATGCCGTATTCCAGTGTCCACGCGCTTGCCGGATCCTCACAAATCTCAAGTTCGTGGGTCATGCCCCCGATTTTGAGCTCCAGATGCTCAATGCGGCGGTCAATCTCCTTGGAAATAAACTCGCCACCAACCCAACGGCTATAAAGAGCAAGAAGAAGAAACGGGGATCTGAACAAATCTTCGACAGGGGTCTCAGAAAGCTCTTGTACAAAAGCGTCACGACCCGCCGGAGTGATAGAATAGATTTTCCGCGAAGGTTTGCCGGGTGAAATTTCTTCGCGCCACGTCACAAGACCGTCCTGTTCCATCTTGGCAAGCGACGGATAAATTGACCCGTAACTGGCTTCAATGAAATGACTGAAATGCCCTTCTTGCGCAGTCTTGCGAATTTCATATCCAGTAGCATCCCCGCTGGATAATATGGCAAGACAAAATTTACGTGTGCTCATTCCCCACCACATCGCACTGAGTGTTAAAAGAGACCTCATACAGATGTGAGGTCGAATAACTTACTGAACTTAAAAGACTAAATTTCGATTAGAGCTAAAGTCTGATCACGTTCGATATATATCGACTAGATATATGTTAAACTTTTTACTGAAAGCTCTAAACACTGTCAAATGTAGAAATGTAACAGGATGTCCCGGTCGCGCTACATAGGGTTCAAATTGTTCTCACGCTCGAAATTTCAATGGTTATCCATCAATTTTAATAAAGATTCTGCAAAAGAATGTGTTTGCCATCACAGGTTGAGCCAGTTTTCTTGAGTTTAAGAAGAGTTGTGCATTGGATTTCTGCACAAACCTACTTGTCTTGTCTTGCTGTTTTGAGGTGAAGTGTCTCCAACAAACGTACAAAGGTATTTCATGATGGATTATGCACGCGATATGATTGGGTATGGCAGGAACACGCCGGACCCTAAATGGCCAGACAATGCGAAAATCGCGGTTCAGTTTGTCATCAATTACGAAGAAGGTGGTGAAAACAACATCCTTCATGGAGATGCCGGCTCCGAAGCTTTCCTTTCAGAGATCGTTGGGGCGCAACCATGGCTGAACCAGCGGCACATGAATATGGAGTCAATGTATGAGTACGGCTCGCGTGCTGGCTTTTGGCGTCTGTGGCGTTTGTTCCGCAAACATGGGCTTCCGGTAACGTGTTATGGCGTGGCCACCGCATTGGAGCGAAATCCCGAAGCTGTTGCAGCTATGAAAGAGGCTGATTGGGAAATTGCGTCTCATGGCCTCAAGTGGATCGAGTACAAAGACTTCTCTGCCGATGAAGAGCGCTGGCACCTCCAGCAGGCAATCAAGAGTCATATGGAGACGACTGGAGAGCGCCCTTACGGGTGGTACACAGGCAGAAGCTCCGTCAACACTCTGCCATTGGTAATGGAAGAAGGTGGCTTCCTTTACAGCTCAGACAGCTATGCAGACGATCTGCCTTATTGGGTTGAAGGTCCAAACGGCCCGCACTTGATCATCCCTTACACGCTGGATGCCAATGATATGCGGTTTGCAACACCGCAGGGCTTTAACAGCGGTGACCAATTCTTTACCTACCTGAAAGATAGCTTCGACACGCTTTACGCAGAAGGAGAAGACGGAGCGGCCAAAATGATGTCTGTCGGCCTGCATTGCCGCCTTGCCGGACGTCCCGGCAGAACAGCAGCTCTTGCCCGTTTCTTGGATTATGTCTCCCAAAAGCAAGGTGTCTGGGTGCCGCGCCGTATCGACATTGCACGTCATTGGCATGAACATCACAAACCCTAACTGCTTCAAAAGCTGAGGTCTTTGCCTCTCTTGCTTCAGGTGAGAGAGGTTTACTCAACATCTGTAGAAAAGCCATCTTGTTCTTGAACTGGCCGCAATCCAGCCATTTGCAGGCCAGACACACCCATTAAGGCCTTGATGGTCGCACCCTTTGAATCTACATAGTGAATTGTGCATAGGTTCAAATTGTCGTGACCATCTGTCTTCCTCAATTAGTTATTGATAGAGACAAGTTAGAAACGCAAATCGGCTGTGCGATATGCTTATTGCAACATGCTCGGCAATCTAACTTAAGGAACAATAATAGGGTGACCATGAGCTTTTTAAGTACAACTGCCGAGAAGGCGAGGCATTGTAACAAAGGTAGTTTGTCCAGACGTGGTTTTGTAATCGGAACAGCAGCCCTCGCTTTGGCAGGCTGTCAGACAACCGGTGCTCCAAAACGCAAGACTGTGGCCGACCTTCGCCAGGATCCGTACTACAAGGCTGTTTATGGCCCGATGCCGGAAGAAAAATTCCCCATCCCTGCAGTCAATCTCAATCAGATCCCAGACGGTAAGTACCTCCGTCAGGTGGTGAACTACAACGGCCCGGAAGTTGGTGGCACACTTGTAGTCGACCCATCCAACCGCTTTCTCTATCTGGTGCGTGGTGATGGCACTGCCATGCGCTACGGTGTTGGTGTGGGCCGTGCTGGCTTTAGCTGGAATGGCGATGCTGTCATCCAGTACAAGCGCCAGTGGCCAAAATGGACACCGCCAGCAGAGATGATTGCACGCCAGCCAGAGCTTGAAGAATTCCGCTATGGCATGGCGCCAGGCATTGAAAACCCGCTGGGCGCCCGTGCACTTTACCTGTTCCAGAACGGCAAAGACACGTTGTACCGCTTGCACGGAACCAACGAGCACTGGTCTATCGGCAAAAATGTCTCAAGTGGTTGTATCCGACTGCTGAACCAGGACGTGATTGACCTGTACAACCGCGTGCCAAATGGATCACGCGTTGTGGTGCGTCCGGCAAGTAACCCAGTGGAACCACTCAGCGTCTAGCTAAACGTAACATCGCGAAAATGACTGAAAGGCCTGATATCACTGTCAGGCCTTTTGTGCATCTGCCTCTGGAAAACGCGGTGGCAGATCAAGGAAAGTGTAACGAACTGTAGCAAATCGCCGGTTCAGACAATGTCATTACGTTTTTACAAACTTCAAAATGCACATGTCTCACAAAAGCAATGTAAAACACTCTCAACTAATGTGTTCTTTCAAGCGTGCTTGAATCGCCAAGAGGCTCCTCATTGATCCAGTGAGCCTGAATAGCCGCAAGTACTGCAAATTCTGGTAGGAGTTGGGTGTTTATGTCCCGTTCTAGACAGGCTGTAAAAGTTGGTCTGATCGCCGTCGTAATTGGTGTTGCAGGATTATATATCGGCAAGCCGGTTCTGTTCTCCCAGCCTGTCCCCCTGTTCGCTTCCGTTGGACTAACGCTCTGGCCAGCTGAGATGGCTGATGTCGCCGTGAAGGGCTCTGGCAACAAACAGCAGGGCAAGCGTGGCAGCGGAAAACGTGGCGGTGGTGGCAATCAGGAAATTCTGGCTCGCGCCCGTAATGTGACCACAGGCGTAACCGACACGTTTGTCCGTGCAATCGGAACAGGCCGTGCCGCAAAAATGACAGATCTCTACCCGGAAAGCTCTGGACGCATTCAGGAGCTGCCTTTCAAGGCAGGGACACGCGTCTCTACAGGGGATGTGGTTTTACGTCTGGATGATGCAGAAGAGAAACTGGCGGTCAACCGCGCCAAACTTGCGCTTAAAGATGCTGAAGAGCAGGTTGAGCGCTATGAAAAGCTGATGTCTTCACAGACCATCTCGACAGTCCAGATGCAAAACGCTGTGCTGGCAACAAATCAGGCCCGACTGGATCTGGACAAAGCCAGTATCGATCTCGATCGCAGACTGGTGAGAGCGCCATTTGAAGGTATTCTCGGCATCATGGATGTCGAAATTGGCGACTACGTAACCCAGTCTTCTCGCATAACAGGTCTGGACGATCGCTCAAGCATTCTGGTGGAATTTGTCGTGCCAGAACGGTTTGCCAACAAGGTCAAACGCGGGGATTCTGTTGAACTTCGCACAGAAGCCATGCCGGGGCATACATTCAGCGGTAAGCTAACGGCTCTGGAAAATCGCGTCAACTCCGAATCCCGCACCTTGAAAGTACAGGCAACAGTGGCAAATCCTGACGATCTTCTGAGGTCTGGGATCGCATTCGACGCTCGTGTCCAATTGGAAGGGGATGAATGGCCATCCGTCCCGTCCATCGCGCTCAAATGGGATCGTTCCGGCCCGCATGTCTGGCTTGCTGAAAACGGAGAAGCTCTGCGAGCCGACGTAACCGTCATTGAACGCAGCGCTGACCGGGTATTGATCGAAGGCGAGGTAGAGCCGGGTGATATCGTGATTACAGAGTCAGTTCGCGACTTGCGCCCAGGCACGAAAGTCACGCTTCAGGCTGAGCCGGGCTTTACTCTAACCAATCCCGAAGGTGTAAACGCACCGCTCGTGAGTGAGACCCAGACCTTAGATGAGAACGTTGGTGCTCAGCGTAAAGGGAAGGGTAACGGTCAAGGCAAGAATAAGCCAGGCACAGGCCAGACCGATAAGAGCGAACCAGTAAAAAGCTCTGGTTCCCAATCTGGAATATCGCCTGATGGCACGACGAAATCCAGCTCCTGAATGACTGACCCAAAGGTGTTTCTATGACAACCGACAAAAAATCGACACGGGAAAGTCACTTGAGCGGATTGTATGCCTTGTGTGTACGGCGCCCGGTTCTGGCAATTACCCTGAACCTTCTTATTATCGTGGCCGGTATCGCAGCATTACTTGGCGTTGAAGTGCGCGAAATGCCCAATGTAGACCGACCCGTTGTAACGGTGACGACCACATATTCAGGTGCTCCGCCAGAAGTTACGGATGCCGAGATAACCAGTGTGCTGGAAAAAGCGATTGCCCGGACCGCAGGCATTGAATCCATTTCCTCCAACTCAAAATATGGCCGCAGCCGGATTACTGTCGAATTCAATGACAGTGTCGATGTCAGTGAAGCAGCCAATGACATTCGTGATGCCGTGAGCGGAGCAGGGCGTAACCTACCCGTGGATGCGGATACGCCGGTTGTCGTAAAGGCCGACGCGGATGCAGATCCCGTTATGCGCGTTGTCGTAACTTCTGATGAAATGCGCATTGAGGAACTCAGCAAGTTTGTTGATGATGAGATTGTTGACCGCATCACATCCGTACCTGGTGTTGCCAGTGTTGATCTGTATGGTTCTCAAACACCAGTCTTCAAAATCGCGATCAACGTGCAGGCTATGTCCTCTCGTGGCCTGACACCTGATAATTTACGTTCTGTCTTGGAAGAACTCGCGCTTGATACCTCCGGCGGTTCACTGGAAACAGGTGATCAGGAGCTCTTTGTTCGCGCGAATTCCGATGTGAAAACAGCCGAGCAAATCGGCATGGTCAAGCTCAATGAGACCACCAGAATTCGCGATATTGCCTTTGTGAGTTATGGCCCGGAACGCGCATCCTCTGGCGCATTCTACAACGGCAAACGTGCCGTCGGAATGGGTGTTATTCGCTCGGCAAATTCAAACACGATAGATATCTCCAACGATGTTCGCGCTGAAATAGAGCGTATGCAGGATCAGCTACCAAACGATGTAGAAGTCAACGTCAGTAGTGATGATGCCACGTTCATCGGTGGTGCAATCAAGGAAGTCGTATTTTCGCTGTTCCTCTCCACCAGCATTGTGATCGGTGTGATGTTGTTGTTCCTTGGGTCCATCCGCGTCACGCTTATTCCAGCCGTAACTGTTCCTGTCGCTTTGATTGGTGCATTGGTTGGCATCTGGCTGGCGGGTTTCTCCGCAAATGTTTTGACGCTTCTGGCGCTGTTGTTGGCAACCGGTATGGTGGTTGATGATGCAATTGTGGTTCTGGAAAATATCTCTAAACGCGTTCACAAAGGGCAGGGGCCGCGTGCTGCTGCGATCCTTGGTACGCGTGAGGTCTTCTTCGCAGTTATCACCACAACGGCAACTCTGGCTGCTGTGTTTATTCCAATTTCATTCCTACCAGGCAGTGTCGGCAAGCTTTTCTCTGAGTTTGGCTTTGTGCTTGCAATCAGCGTGATGCTGTCCTCCTTCGTTGCGCTGACACTCGCGCCGATGATGGCATCCCGTCTGCTGCGTACGAAAAATTATGAGGACACGCACAAACCCTCTGCGGCTTGGGTTGTGATCTCCAATATGGGGACTGCCATTGAGCGCTGGTACTCCAGCACGTTGGATTGGACATTACGTCGGCCATTCATACTACTGGGCGCCGCAACTCTCTTTGTAATAGCGGGGGCATCCCAGTATACCTCACTGCCGCGTCAGCTCACTCCAACAGAGGACAGGTCTGTGATTTTCATGATCGCTTCCACTCCTCAAGGGGCAAGTCTGGACTACACCGCAGGCAAAATGAGTGAGCTGGAGTATATCGCTCAACCCTACGTCAATAATGGCGAGGCGCGCAGCATCATGAGCCTTGTTGGCATGGGCGGGCAGATCAATCGTGGTTTCCTTGTTATGTCTTTGAAAGACTGGGCCGAGCGCGATCGCAGTCAGCAGGAAATCGTCAATGAGCTACAGCGCAAGACCGCAAAAATCCCGGGTCTGAAGGTGCGTGTTGCTCAACCAAATACAATCGGAATCCGCGGTGCTGGGCAGGGCCTTCGCTTTGCGGTGACCGGCACCAATTATAATGAACTAGCTGAAAACGCAGATGATATCGTCTCGGAGATGCAGGCCCGTTACGGCGACAAAGTTGGCTTTGCCTCTGTGTCTTATGAGACGACACAGCCGCAGTTGCTGGTGAGTGTAGACAGGGAACGTGCAAACGATCTGGGTCTGTCTTCTGACCGGATTGCCTCCAACTTGCGTATGCTGCTCGATGGCTCGTCAGTAGCGGACCTCTTCGTAGAAGATGACGGCATTCCGATGGTGATGGAAGCTGGTGGCCTGCCATTGCAGTCTACACGCGACCTTGAAAACATCTTCATCAAGAGCAAAGACGGCACCATGCTGCCTATGTCTTCTATTGTTTCTATTGAAGAAGAGGCCGTAGCTCCAAGCTTGACGCGTGAAGAGCAACAAAGAGCAGTTCCGGTCACCATCTCCATCAATGACGGGTATGATCTTGCTCAGGCAATCTCTGACATGAAGGAAGTTGCAGAGGAGGTCTTGCCAGAAGGCACAAACGTCACGCTTTTGAGTGAAGCAGCCGTTTTGGAGAAAACCACGTCCAACGTCTACATGACGTTCCTCTTTGCAATCCTGGTGGTCTTCCTTGTGCTTGCTGCGCAGTTTGAAAGCTTCATGAGTGCGTTTGTCATTCTCTGTACTGTGCCCTTCGGCATTTCAGCAGCGATCATCTCCATTGGCCTGACGGGAGGGTCAATCAATGTCTACTCCCAGATCGGTATCATCTTGCTCGTCGGCTTGATGGCCAAAAACGGCATTCTCATTGTCGAGTTTGCCAACACATTGCGGGAAGAGGGGCGTTCGGTCTTTGAGGCGATCCACGATGCATGCCTCATCCGCTTCCGTCCAGTTGTCATGACAGTGGTTTCAACCGTCCTTGGTGGCGTGCCGTTGGTCATGGCTTTTGGAGCAGGAGCAGAAGCACGCATCGAGATGGGGTGGGTGATCGTTGGTGGTTTGGGTTTTGCAACACTTTCCACGCTCTTCGTAACGCCAGCTGCCTACCTCCTGCTGATGCGCTATACGACACCACGCAAAGCCAGCGAGGAAAAGCTGCACAGCGAGCTTGATAAGGCGCTGGGCACCACGAATACACCAGCTGAGTAATGTGATTATGGACAGGCCGAGATGATAACAATGCTCGCATTGCCTTCGTCTCGGCACTTCTGCGCAAGATAAAAGATATCCAGCCTCAATGTGACCAGGTGAGAGTTTGCACCCGGTTCGGTCGTCTCACTCACGCGGTGACCAAGATCTTGAGAGAGCTCCAACTCAAAGAATGCTTCACTTTGAGAAAAATAGGAGAGCAGTAAATCCAGATCGAGCGCTTCATTACCGGCAGCGTCAATGACACGCGTCTGGCGAAGCTTGTCGCGCCACATAAGCTCTCCGCAGTTATCAAGAAATTGCTCGCAGGAGACTAACTCGTCAAACAGTTGATGAACACAAGAACGAAGCATCTAATCTATACCCAGCCTTTCAGATGCAAATTGCAGAGCGAATTATAGCCCAAAGATCTGATTTCCCCTCAAAACCAAATGATAAAATTGAAGGCATGAGCCGTTTGAGTGAACAGCAGCAGATCAATTAGGTTCACAACACCCCTCAATCGTCACAAAAATGCAATAAAGCGCATTGAGTGCGTCTTATCTGTGGTATGCTTTGATTTTCCCTCATGGAATTAAAGGTGCGACCACGGAGAGAAATGATGCGCTCACTCAAGTTTTTGATGGTGATATTGACAGGTCTGTCGACAAAGCTGATGTCAGTTTCGGTAAGCAATGCCTTAGGCATCCAGCAATTAACAGAAGTGAGCGGACGAGCGGAAGTTGTCGATAAACGCCAGCTCGATATCTATCATCCTTATGGGATTATACGCGTTGGCCTGATGTGGCCTGCAGAAAACCATTACTCTTTGCGTCGTCAATTGGCGACCGCTGTCAAAGTGAAATGCCTGATGTTTGGATCAGAAACATCTGCCAGCTGTGTTGCAATTGATAAGTTCGGGTCACGTTGGATGCTCGGCAACGCCAATCAGATGGCGTTCACAAAGTAAGGTGTTTAAAGGCGCCGACAGCCCAATGCTCTCGGCGCTTTCTGATTTTACTTATTGCTTGCGAACGTCTTCATCATGATATCAACGAAGAGTGCAGCATTCGCGTCAAAGGCCACTTTACAATTGGCTTGTTTGGTGCCGCGATGGTTCTTGTCAACAACTGTGCACCCAACAGTCAGCGCCCCCTGAGTTTCAATGTCGACCGGATATTCTTCCAGTGTAATCACGTCTGGCAGAATAAGGTGCGCAATACAAAGTGCATCATGCACGGGCGCACTGTGCTCAACATCCATCTTCTGGATCTTGTCGTGAATGCCAATGCGGTGACCAGTGCAAGCCGCCATTGCCTTACCAGCAGGCGTGCCCAGCTCATCAAACTGGCGACATTGCGTTGCTGTCACCAAAGCTTTGTGTGTTGCGTCCAACGGCACCATGGTCAACTTTTCAAAGCCAGCGTTGAAGACTGCATAAGCAGCTTCAGGGTCAGCCCAGATGTTGAACTCCGCAGCAGGAGTTACATTACCAACGTCATGACCACCACCCATGATCACAACTTCAGGAATGAGGTCCACCAGCTTTGGCTCAACAGCCAGCGCTGCTGCAATGTTTGTAAGTGGCGCAACTGGGACAAGCGTGATTGGATCAGTTGCACTGCGGTAGGTCTCTACCAGATACTCAACCGCATGCTGCTTTTGTGCTTTTAAAGCAGTTTCCGGCAGAGGAAGATGCTTGCCGTGGATCTTCTCAGTCAGATCATTCTTCGTGCGCGGCGTCGGAAAGTCATTTCGTACGAGAGGCTTGTGACAGCCTGCATAAACCGGAATCTCAGGCTTGCCGATATAGTCGAGCACGCGAAGGGAATTATCTGTGCAGTAATGCAGCTCAGCATTCCCGTTCACGGTGGTTACGCCAATCAGGTCAAGATCTTCATGCAAAGCAGCCAGCATAATGGCAACAGCATCATCCGTGCCGGTGTCCACATCTAGTATCAGTTTTCTTTTCATTATTCGCTCCCGGGAAGCTGATCGCTGCTAACTCTATGGGCGCGCAGCGGCAGCCTGATCTGAAGACGCATCATCGCAAATGATTGAAAACTTGCATGTGATGCGAGAAAAAAGAGATAAGGAACAACAGACTAGATTATTCTTTCTGGGTCAATTAGGTGTGTAATGCAACCGCCGATATATCACAGCTTCATCCCGTTATTTGAAGAGTACACAATGCCTGCAAATCCCATTTTCTCTGAGGACTATTTCCAAGCTCAACAGCGTTTCATGGACCTGGCCAGTCGACTTGGGTTTGAGACAGAGGTCATCCCGCACCCAACCTTCAAGAGTGAGGAGGGGCCTGTGCAGATGACTGTTGCTTTGCAAGGCAAACCTGACAGTGAGCATGTGGTGTTCATTACTTCAGGCGTGCACGGAACAGAACTTACAGCTAGCTCTGGAATTCAGCTGGACTTGATGCAGCGCTATCTTGAGCAACTCCCAGACAATACAAAAGTGGTCTGGGTGCATGCAGTCAACCCAACTGGCTGCGCGATTTTCACGCGGACAGATGAGAACAACGTCGACAACAATCGCAATTCCATTTGCTTTGATGGAAACCTTCCTCAAAACCCTGACTACGAAGAGCTGCACACCGCCATTTGTGCGCCTCAGATCACGGGAGAGGAGTGGGAGGCTGCCAACACCGCAATCAAAACCTATACCGAAAAGAACGGAGCTGGCGCTCTGACGCAAAAAGTGCTGAAAGGGCAATACTCAGTCCCAATGGGACTGTTTTACGGCGGGGAGGAAACGTCCTGGTCCACCAAAACCCTAAAGCAAGTCATTGTCTGTTATGGACAAGGCGCAAAGCGCGCAACGATCATTGATCTGCACACTGGTGTCGGTCCTTGCGGCTTTTGCGAGGTGATGGACCTCAGTTCAAAGCCCGGCGAAGAAGCGGAATGGAGCCTCATTGGCGGTTTCATGTGCGATACTTTGGACAGTTTGGATCTGGAGGTCCCACCAACCAAGCTAATCCTAGAATTTGGCACCGTCCCATTTGAACAGGTGCTGGACGCTCATCGCCGCGACAACTGGCTGAAACGCAATCGGGATACTGTTGCTCCAAAACTAGCCGCTGAAATCCGACAGGAACTCAAGGATGCACTCTTTGTCGATACACAAGAATGGTGCGATGCGCTTCTGACGCAAAGCCGCGATGTTTTTGAGCAGTATGTTCTGAAAACTACAGAAGAAGCTTGATGATCTATCAGGGAGCGATCTCAGTCCCGTCATATGCTAGGCATTTGCCGGTTTGGGACTGGTCAACCTCACTGATCACATCCAGCAGCATTGCAGCGGATTTCTCAGGCTGCATCAATTGCCCTTCTGGCATGCCGCGTTGAAACGGTTTGGAGAGTGAGCTGTCCACCGTGCCCGGGTGCATTCCGATAATGATCGAACCTTGATGCGTGCGCTGCATTTCAATCGCAGCGCACCTGATAAGCATGTTGAGCGCAGCTTTTGAGGCGCGGTACGAATACCACCCGCCCAGATGATTATCGGAAATGCTGCCAACGCGTGCTGAGGTCGCAGCAAAAACAGCCTTTTTGTGTTTGGGCAAAAGCGGCAGAAAGTGCCTCATGATCAAGCTGGGGAGAATGGCATTTGTATGAAATGTCTCCTCCATACCCGCCGCCGAGAGTGAGCGGATAGTCTTCTCCGGCTTTGAAGTGTCGCTGTGAAGCTGCCCAGTTGCCACGAAAATCAGATCAAGTCCCCCAGCTGCCTTAATCGCATCTGCACTGGCGTTAAACCCCTCCGTATCCTCTAGCAAAAAGGCGTGGCTCTCAACGCGCTCATGGACCGGAATGCGTTCTGGAGAGCGGGCAAAACAAAACATATCCGCTGTGTCATAGCGATCAAGACACTCATTCACAAAAGCAGACCCAATCGCGCCGCTTGCGCCAAAAACAGCAATCCGTTTGGGGGAGAAGGGCATGATACAACCTCTGCAAGCGTAAACGTTGCAAGAAGTGTTCTTGAGGCGCACGAAACCGTCAATCAGCGGAATATCGGAGCCGCTCAATCAATCTGTTCAGTTTTGATTTATAGAAGAAAATGGCTGGGGATCCTGGACTCGAACCAGGACCGACGGAGTCAGAGTCCGCTGTTCTACCATTAAACTAATCCCCAGCAGAACAGGAGGGAAGTGTTCCCTACCAAGCAGTTGAAGCATTTGATACGTGAGTAATTGGCTGGGGATCCTGGACTCGAACCAGGACCGACGGAGTCAGAGTCCGCTGTTCTACCATTAAACTAATCCCCAGCAATAACAGCACGTTAGCTACTGCCAACCAACAAAGTGAAACAAGGTGTTCAATTCGTCGGTGAGTGGGCTTTTAGTGTTCGGACCGGACCTTGTCAACTTGGTTCTCGTGAGTTTTAACAAAATCAGTGGGCTAAGAGGATTTCAGGCCCTTCTCTTGTGAATAAGGACATGGATCTGCGCATTTACGCGCAAGTGTGTTCTGGCAAGCGTGTCACGGTGCCAGCGCCTGTCAACGACCCCAAAATCGTAAGCCTCTGGAGTTTCCTGCAATTTGAGAGAATTCGTTTAAATTTAGGACTGTACCATTCAAATGGGGCGATTGCTGTTTGCCATGAAACTGTTACAATGTTGCCAACTTAAAATGACTTCAGTCCAGATCGCATTTAGATGCCTCATGGACTGCACAAAGGCATAGCACTTGAAGAAAACGGGTGAGCGGTCCTCTTCGGATGGAGCGAGAACGCCCGGCGTCCCGGGAAGCTCAAAAAAGGGCAGACGGAAGCAACGCCATAGAAAGCGCCAGGGTGGAGACGCCAAAAATGCGTCTTTGCACCGCGCTGAAGCTGGTCATTCTGCTGGGATTGCGGAAGAGGCTGGCAGTTCTCGTCCTGAAGGCGCCAAGCGGCAGAGGAAAGCACGTCGCGCAAAGCCTAATCGGGCAGAAAGACGTGCGCTCCTAAACCAGAAACTACATGCGCCCGTTGTCAATATTGATCCGGGCGGCACATCAGTAGAAGTTATACAACCTGCTCCTGCACCTAAGGAGGAGGCTAAAACGCATGGGTCAACGCAAGTCAGACAATCTGGGTCTGCAGAGCAGCATTCTCCGCGTCCTTCTCAAGGCTACAGATCCCGCGAAAATGATGCAAGCCGACGCCGTCATCCTGCGGATGTGCGGGGTGATGGGACGCATCGTTTTCCTTCGCGCCACAGACATCAGGCGACAGGGTCTCAGGAGCTCTACGCAGCTTTGGACCTCGGTACCAACAATTGCCGGTTGCTGATAGCCAGACCGGAACAGCGTGGATTTCGCGTTGTCGATGCCTACTCCAAGATCGTACGCTTGGGGGAGGGGGTCGGGCGTAATCGGAAACTCTCTGATGACGCTATTTCACGAGCCATCGAGGCCTTGCAGGTTTGTCAGCAAAAGATTTCCGAGCGCGGCGTTCTGCGGGCACGGCTCATTGCAACTGAGGCTTGCCGGGCAGCTGAAAATGGCGAGGAGTTTGTCAGCCGTGCCAAGAAAGAAGCGGGGCTGGAGCTTGAGATTGTCAGTCAGGAGACTGAAGCACGCTTAGCCGTTGCAGGGTGTGTTTCTCTGGTCGATCCTGAGGCTGATGGTGTTTTGCTTTTCGATATTGGGGGTGGATCCTCTGAGATTGTCTGGCTCGATCTGCGCAACAGATATGGTGCGCGGGGATATGCACTGACGCGCTTTGTCCGAACATGGACGTCTCTGCCTCTGGGCGTTGTAAATCTGGCGGAAAGTCACGGAGGTGTGCACGTCACACCAGATGTTTTTGAAGCTATGGTTGGTGATGTCTCGCAGCGATTGGAGAATTTCCCTCTTGGCAATGAACTCTCCCGTGCTATAGAGCGCGGAAATGTCCATATGCTGGGAACATCCGGGACGGTGACTACATTGGCCGGGGTCCACTTGGGCCTTAAACGCTATGATCGCCGCCGCGTTGATGGAGCATGGATGGAACAGGAAGATGTTTCAGCCATGATTAACCAGCTTTTGAATATGTCCTATCAAGAACGGGTGGAAAACCCTTGTATTGGTGAGGACCGAGCCGATTTGGTGCTAGCAGGTTGCGCAATTTTGGAAGGAATACGCCGCAGATGGCCTTGTCAGCGTTTACGTGTGGCTGACAGAGGACTGCGGGAAGGTATTTTGATGGAGATGATGGCTGCAGACAAAGTCTGGAGCAACTCCAACCATAAGCGCCGGCGCACCCCTAGAAAGGAATATAACAGATGAGCGGCAACTCTAGTGGTCGTGGATCAGGTGATCGGGGCATGTTTCAGCGCGTGAAAACTGCGCGTAAACGGTCCAACTCCTCAACACTCTGGCTACAACGCCAGCTGAATGATCCGTACGTCCGCCGTGCCAAGGTCGATGGCTATCGCTCCAGGGCGGCCTACAAGCTGATCGAGATCAACGAGAAACATGAAATCCTGAAGCCGGGTATGCGTGTGGTCGACTTGGGATGTGCTCCAGGTGGTTGGTCGCAGCTGACGGCGCCGATCGTTGGCTCAATGGATGATGAGCCATTAGTGGTTGGGATTGATTATCTCGAAGTTGAGCCGATCCCAGGTGTTGTGATCCTTCAAAAAGACTTTCTGGATGACGATGCTCCTGATGAGCTGATGAAAGCGCTCGGCGGGCATCGCCCAGATCTGGTGATGTCTGACATGGCAGCGCCAACGACAGGCCATCGTCAAACAGACCACCTGCGCACGACTTATTTGTTCGAGATCGCAATCGATTTTGCGCGTCAGAACTTGAATGAAGGTGGTGCATTCCTCTCAAAGGTGTTTGCCGGTGGCGCTGAGGCAAAGTTGCTTCAGGATCTGAAGAAGGAATTTAAGTCTGTGGTGCATATCAAGCCACCAGCGAGCCGTAAGGGCAGCCCTGAAATGTTTATTCTCGCCAAGGGCTACAGAGGCTCCAAATAATGTTCAGAAAGGCTGGTTTCGACCAGCCTTTTTTATTGATGTAAGTGTGCTTGTTCATCCACTTTGTTCTTGCCGAGATTAACGGGCAGAAACCAGAAAAACAGCACGGGCAGCAAGGCAAATAAACCAGTACAAACGGAGAGCCAGATAAAGTCAGGCCCGGTGAGCATGGGCTCTTCTGTGATGTTCTGCCGAACATGCAAAACGGCAGCAGCAAAGCCAACCGCCAGTGAAATGGAGAGTTGCTGAACCAGTCCTGCAAAGCTCACACCCTGATTAACAAGACACCTAGTCAGATCCGCATAGCTTGCTGTGTTGGCTGATGTGAATACAAGGCTTCGTGTGAAGCCTGTGAGCAGGATGAGGAGCGCGATTGCTGCAAGTGACTTGGTAAGCCAGACAAAGCCCACAGCCAGTGTTAAAACGGAAAGAGCAAATGTGAAGGGCAGTAGGACGCCGCGAAAGCCGAATGTTTTGATCAATCGATGAGCGACCACGCGTGAAAGCAGGGCTCCAATGGCAGCGGCGCCCATAAGGAGACCTGTTGTCAGACTATTAAGGCCCATGGGAATTTGCAGCATGAGCGGCATGACAAACGCAAAGGAAGCGACGCCGATGCGCAAAGGGACAGCTGCGTAGGTCGAGACACGATAGCTGAGATTTGCGAAGAGCTTCAGGTCAATCACTGGATGGCGTGCGCGCCGTGCATGCCATACAAAAACCAGGCCGAATGATAAACTTGCTGCAAAAAGACCAAGGGGAATAAATGCATCGGCCGTGATCTTCGTAAGATTAGCAATCCCAGCCAGGAGCGATGCGGCAGTACTCCCTAGCAAAATGAACCCCGGAAAATCGAAGGGCACCTTGTTCTTCCGCCTGTAATTGCGAAAGTAAAAGCTGCTCATTGCACCAACGGCAACGCAAACCGGCACATTGACCAAAAAAATCCAGCGCCAATTGAGATAGTGGACAATAATGCCGCCCAGAAAGGGACCAAAGGCAATTCCGAATGCAGCGGGCGTGACGACCCAAACCATCGCTTGCACAAGGTTCTTCGTGCCTGCCATACGGATGACTGTCAGACGTCCAATCGGCATTAGAAAGGCTCCGGCAAACCCCTGAATTGCCCGCGCAATCAAAAGATGGGTCAGATTGCTAGAAAGGGCGCACTAACTTTCAAACCGGACCACTCAAGTGGGGCTGATCAAAAGGCCAGTCATGCACTAACTTTCAAACCGAACCACTCAAGTGGGGCTGATCACACTGACATGCTCATAAACAGGAGCGCTGCGCTAACGAACAAACGTTTTGACCCGAACCGGTCAGCTGCCCATCCCGATATGGGAATAAACACCGCTAATGTGAGCTGATAGAGCGATATGGTCATATGCAATGAAAGTGGATTAATTTTAAGATCATGAGCGATAGTGGGGATCGCAACCCCAAGCACTGTGGCATCCAACTGCACCAGCAAAAGCGTCATGCCAACGATCACTGTTGTCATGCGGAGGCGGTGCGGCATGCTCGGAGCTTTCCGGTCTGAAAACACTCAGGAGTGTCGGCGAAGACCTCTGAGTATCCCTGAAGGTGTTGTTCTGGAAAGTTGACCTTAAAGGAATTCGGTCTATCAACGCTCATTGACGATACTTGCAATTTAGTAAAATCAATGGGGGGATGAGTAAATATGCATTCCGGAGCCTAAATCTGATAAATGCCCCTTTTCAAATCGCAAAAGCCGTGGTAGTGACCCGCGTCAACTTCTCTATCTTTTCAGACAACTCTGCAGTCAAATCCACTTGAGCAGGGAGTGGGTCAGGGCGGTCTATATTCATCCGAAGGGAACTTGGCAATGTCTACATTTTACGAACCATCTTCAGGTCACGAAGCGCTGACTTTTGATGATGTTCTGCTCCTTCCAGGGCATTCTGAGATCATGCCAGCGCAGGTCGAACTGCACTCAAGAATCTCTCGCAATCTTCATTTGCATTTGCCTATCCTCTCTTCCGCAATGGACACAGTGACAGAAGCGCGCCTGGCGATTGCTATGGCACAGGCTGGTGGTCTCGGCATCATCCACAAGAACATGACACCAGAGCGTCAGGCTGAAGAAGTCCGTCAGGTGAAGAAATTCGAAAGCGGCATGGTCGTCAATCCATTGGTGATTGGCCCTGATGCAACTCTCAAAGACGCACTCAACCTGATGGAAGCGCACAAGATCTCCGGTGTGCCAGTGGTTGAAAACGGTGGTCGCGGCGGTACTGCCACAGGTCGTCTCGTTGGTATTCTGACCAACCGCGACGTACGTTTTGCCTCAAACCCAGAGCAGCTGGTCTGCGAACTGATGACCCGCGACAACCTGATCACAGTTCGCGATAACGTTCGTCAGGATGAAGCCAAGCGCCTGTTGCACCAACACCGTATCGAAAAGCTTCTGGTGGTTGATGAGAACCAGTACTGTGTTGGCCTTATCACTGTTAAGGATATGGAAAAGGCGCAGCTCAACCCGAATGCATCTAAGGATGCGCAGGGTCGCCTTCTGTCTGGTGCAGCAACCAGCGTGGGTGAAGATGGTATGCGCCGCGCTGAGGCTCTGATTGAGGCTGACGTGGACCTTCTGGTCGTAGATACCGCGCACGGCCATTCGCAGGCTGTAATTGATCAGGTAGCTGCAATCAAGAAACGCTTCCCGAGTGTAGAGCTGGTGGCTGGTAACGTAGCAACGCCAGCAGCAACGAAAGCGCTGATCGAAGCTGGTGCGGACGCCGTAAAGGTAGGCATCGGACCAGGCTCCATCTGTACAACACGCATTGTTGCTGGTGTTGGTGTTCCTCAGCTCACAGCGATCCTGGATTGTGCTGCTGAAGCTGCTAAAGCCGATGTCCCGATCATCGCGGATGGTGGCATCAAGTTCTCCGGCGATATGGCAAAAGCATTCGCAGCAGGTGCTGGCTCCTGCATGGTTGGCTCTCTGTTGGCTGGTACCGAAGAAAGCCCAGGCGAGGTTTACCTGCATCAGGGCCGTTCCTACAAAGCCTATCGTGGTATGGGCTCTGTCGGTGCAATGGCACGTGGTTCCGCAGATCGTTACTTCCAGGCAGAGGTCTCTGATAAGCTGAAGCTGGTTCCAGAAGGTATTGAAGGACAGGTGCCTTACAAAGGTCCTCTCTCTTCCGTTCTGCACCAGCTCGCAGGTGGTGTTCGTGCGTCCATGGGATATGTCGGTGCGCCGAACCTGCCAGAGTACAAAGACCGCGCAACCTTCGTCCGCATCTCCGGCGCCTCCCTTCGCGAAAGCCACGCCCACGACGTCACGATTACACGCGAAAGCCCAAATTATCCGGGTGCTGTTTGATGGGTTTAGGATGAGCTGTTTCTTCTTTTAATATCAATGGCTTGCGGTTGTTTCGAGCTATATCGAAATGCCGCAAGTTTTATTGGTTGTGTGACTAGCGTGTGATTTATTTTTCGTGTTCATATAGGGGGGGTGATTTAAGGCATCTCCATGGCAACCCGGTTCACCAACTCATATCTCAAAATTTTTAAGTATGAAGGCAAACGTATCCGGCTCTCCGACTCCGTAGAGGAGGGGCTGCTCGTCACAGTTGGCGCAAAGAAAAAACCTTTTCGGTTTACGTCAAAGTTGCAGGTCAGCGCCTGCATGAGACGCTGGGGTATTTCCCAGAGCTCAGTGTTGATGAAGCGCGTGAGAAAGCGCGCAAAATGAAGAAGGCTATGCGCGAAGGGTTAATGCATATCGAGACCCTGGATGAGCTTGCCCATATTTACTTCAAGCGCAGAGAGGGGGAGGCTCAGTCTTCTGATTGTAAGGTGGCACTGTTAGGTCGAATAAGCTGCTAATGGCCATTGAATAGTTTTCAATCGTCACAGAGGCCACCGAGAACGCTTTGGGGTGCGCCTGCCTCAACCCACGATAGAACCACCCGAAGGTCCGCACATGGCCCTCAGCGCCAAGCGGATTAAAGTCAATCCAAATTTGGCGTCTTGCTCAAGGTAGAGCAGCTTCGTAACTAGGCGACTGTCGGTAATGGTCATCACTACGACATACTAAGAGTGATCGTTAGAAAGGCTACAATCGGCCATACTGGCATTTCTATAGTTCTTTTGAATGTTGCAACTAACTGTGGTTTTTTCTCACGCTAGATATTTCTCGTGCGAGCCAATTGGTTTTAAATCGTGGCGGAATTTGGATATTCGTGAGCGCTAGGTGAGAGCGACCTAACGCTATAGAATTTGATCTTCAGAGGTGGTTCGGGAAAACTGAACAGGCGATATAAGTGGATTTTCGGTCTGTAATTTGCCTTTATGGCTTTCCAGAATATCCAGCAAGTCGTCGCTGGCCGGAGCAACTCGTTATGCCCTCACGCGCCTGCCCAAAGCACTGCCTTATCCCGACAATGGCTCTCTGGAGCTCGACAACAACACCGCCGAGCGGGCAATGAGACCTGTGGCTCTTGGACGGAAAAATTATCTCTTCATGGGATCTGAAGGTGGCGGTAAAGCTGCGGCAATCGCCTATACCCTCATTGAAACAGCCAAGCTCAACAATGTGGCCCCCCAAGCCTGGCTTACGTGGATTCTGGCCCAGATCGCTGATCACAAGATCACCCGCATCAACGACCTCATGCCGTGGTGTTACGCTGCAATGTCAGCGTAACAGGGCCCGTTACTGGTTGGTAGGTCGCCTTCGCCAAACGCTTACCTTACACCCCAATGTTGGGATTTTAAGTTAAACGAAGATGAAGTCCTCGGCGCCAATAAGTGAGAGATCCGTATTTTGTAAAATGATCTCACTATCTCCAAAGGCGACAATGACGTCGGCATCTCTATTGGTCAAAGACAGCTCTGTAAAGGAATTCGCGCCAAATTCAGAGCCGAGTTGAATAAAGTCAACTGAGTCCTGAAAGTCAGCAATAGTGTCAGTGTCACCTATACTCGTGAAACTAAAGGTATCACGTCCCGCACCACCTTCTAAAAGATCATCTCCTTGAGCACCATCAAGGAAATCATCGCCGGAGAAGCCCTGAAGTACATTCTCCAAGGAGTTTCCAACAACAGTATCACTGCCAGCGCCACCAGAAGCATTTTCTATCTCAACACCATTGGCGATGGTATACCCTCCGCGCACGCCTTCTGCATAGGAGAGTACACCACCACCTGTGCTGCTGTAATCAAGAGTAGCGGCTACAAGCGAGATATTGACGCTGCTGAAGCCCGTATACGCGATTGTATCGATACCGCCGGTGTCCCAGATGCACGAATAAAATGTGCCCGAACCGTTAAGTTCTGGTAGGAGATATGTATTATTATCTATATTTGCGTCTTTTGCTCCGTATTTCTCCTGTAGAAGCGCCAAGTCGAACGCCATAGGGCCCACCGTCGCGCCATAAGTACTCGGCCATTCCGGATAAAGCTCTGCATGGCCAACATTATAGCTCATCATGGTATAGATACCTTGATTGAGATCGAAGTCACCGTAATCGCCGCGTGAGCTAGAAACCCCGTTCATCACACTGGAACCGCCCCCAGTATCATGAGGGTGCGCCATACCCAGTCCATGACCAACTTCATGTTGAAACACAAAGTACTCAAGTGAGCCTGGATCTAGGTTTGCTAAATTCATATTAGAGGTATTGAAAACGGCTACGCCTGGATTTGCTTCACTCGGAGGATTCATATAGGCATAAGTACTGCCGCCAAAGGCAGATGTTACAAATTTAAACTCTGCATTATTTGAGCTGCTTGCTACCGAAAAAGTGAGATTTGTCCCTTGCGATAAGTCGTTTAACGACGCCATCGCACCATCAATCTGCGCCTGCGTCCAACCATCTGAACTTTGGCCATCAAAAACTTCACCAGCTTGCGCAAAGTAGACAGAAATATTTGTTGTATCTACAGCTGAACCACCCCAATCGAGCGCATCCAGCGGTGATGGAGGCAAGGTCTCCTCCACACTGACAGTATAACTTCCGGTCTGCCCATCTGAGTAGGCAGCGGCGCTGATGTAAAATCTGCCTGACGTGGATGCTATAAAGTTTAAAGATGAATTTAAACCAGACCCGCCGTCATCGTCAAACGCAACTAGGTTTCCTGAGGCGTCGTATATTCTTAAATAAGTATCTGTAACCGGCGCAGCTCCGCTCCCATTAAGGTTGATCGTATAATTTGATCCCGCACTAAGGTCGATCGCCACCCAGTCGCGGTCCCCATTGGTTTCAAGTGTACCTGAAAAGCTATCCCCTGCGGCAATGAGGTATTGCGTCGAGGGCCCTGCGTCAGCATCTTCTCCCTCATTCATGACTAGAGTATTTGCTAAGAAATCCGTCACCTCGACCTGTGCTGAAACCCCATCGGCAGTTTGAGCGCTGAGGGCCGCTTTTTGCTCTGTGACACTTGAGTTGTAGGATATACTTTCTGCAGTTACATGCAGTTGATTCATCATGCATAATTTACACATTTTCTACATTCCCTAATATAAAAGTAATCACATAAGTATAAAATTAAATATGATTCTTGCAATATTTAAATATATAAATAGTATTCATTAATATATTTAAGCAATACTTATAATTGAAAAAGACATTCTTCGTAATTTTTACATGTATGAGTCATTCGGTGTAAATATACGCAGGTTTCAACATTGATTTTCTTAAGTTCTGCCAGCGACTTGGTTTCCCCCGGATTGGCCTCTTTGTTCTGGATGCTGTTTCACGCGGCTGATTTTAGGGGGATGTTTCAGAGGACATCGCGGAGTTTTTCCTCTGATAAGTCGTACTCGTGGAGCATGTTGATATGTGCCCTGTTTGTCATCGCCGCCTTATGGACAGATCGATTGAATTAAATAAGGGAGTGTTTTGGCCCATGATCATGACGACAGGAG
>NZ_LMCK01000049.1:0-275 GCF_001623165.1 Pseudovibrio sp. WM33 | reverse complement strand
GTCGGTAGATTGCCTCAATACCCATCCTCTTCATCAAGGACCTTACTCTACGTCGGCCGATATCAAAGCCTTCTACCTTCAACAGCTGCTGCAGCATGCGGCTACCCGCAAACGGATACTCTAGATGCAACTCGTCCAGCCGGCGCATGAGTTTCAATATTTCCGGTGAAACTGGACGAGGCCGGTAGTAAACGCTGCTTCTGGATATACTCAGGGCTTTGGCCTGACGACTGATTGAGAGCTCATGGGGCCGGTCAATCATCTTTTGGCGCTCA
>NZ_LMCK01000048.1:0-100271 GCF_001623165.1 Pseudovibrio sp. WM33 | reverse complement strand
TCAAGCAGCACAAATGGGGAAAATACATCCAGCACTGACAGCAATCGTGCGTTCGTTTGCGTTATTAGCGTTGGGAATGCGCTGCTATGTCTATACAGCTCGCGAAAGTAACTTCGGCAACACGTCAACGATAGACCACGTTCTGTAGGATAACTCCAGCAAGCATAGGCTCTGCACTGAGGCCACGAAAAGGGGATAGAATTAATCTATCCTCCTATCTCAGATGAGGTCGATGAAATGCTCGGTAATGCACGCTGGGGATAAGTGATTTGAGCTCATTGAGTGCCAAGTGCAGTCATCTAACAACGCTGCAACTCTACCCTGCCAGCTTGTGAGCTCCTCACATGTACAGCGATAGCATGGCACCTTCCTGATACGTGTCCGAGACAACTGCTGTGGCTATCCTTGCACACCCAGCAAGAGAGCCATGCCGCTCCGTGAATCTTCAGCTCTCACAAACCGTCGGTCACGTGCGCGCAGCTCTGAGAAACCAGCCAGATCAAGCGTCCCACACATAAGCAGGTGTTCAATTCACTTCAGCCCAGTTCGGCCACCACCAACAAGACGCTCAGCAGTCCTCTCAGCATCACCTCAAACCCGCTGAGCGCTCCGCAACCCAGTTCCTTACCCAAACATGTCCGCAGTCATGCCAGCGTACCAGCCGAGGCTTTCCTCGTAGGTTTGCTTACGCAGGGCGTCGTCCTCGTTGTTTTGGGAGATGAAGCCATCCACTTTGGCGATCTTCTCATCCGTGGCCACATAGCTTGCGCCAACCTTCACGCCGTTGTCTGGTGAGATCAGCGACCAGCAGGTGTTGGAGAACCGTGGTTTGAACGCGCGGGAGCCGGTGAGGGCGTGATGGATCGCCATAGCGGCAGCTTTGGCCTGGCTGTTGGCAGAATAGCCGGACTTTGGCATGTCGCCGTTCTGGGTCGCATCACCAAGCACATGAATGTTTTCATCCATCTGGCTTTGCAGTGTTGCCGGAACGATCGGGCACCAACCCGCCTCGTTGGTCAGGCCTGCCTGATGTGCGATGCTACCAGCCTGCATCGCCGGGATCACGTTGCAAACATCCGCTTTGATGGTCTCGTCTTCCAACACAATTTCCATGGTGTTCGGGTCAACACGCTGAACACCTCCGGTAAACTCGTCGGTCAGCCAGTCCACCATGCCTGCATAATGGTTCTCCCAGCCTTCCATGAACAGACCTTGCTTGGAGAACTTCTCCTTTGGATCAAGAATGAGGATCTTGGCAGTCGGATTCCGCTGCTTCAGCACATGAGCAACCATGGAGACGCGCTCATAGGG
The DNA here is from genome assembly GCF_001623165.1 of Pseudovibrio sp. WM33. Lineage (NCBI taxonomy): Bacteria > Pseudomonadati > Pseudomonadota > Alphaproteobacteria > Hyphomicrobiales > Stappiaceae > Pseudovibrio > Pseudovibrio sp. WM33. The sequence goes on along the minus strand of NZ_LMCK01000048.1, from coordinate 98,960 downwards.
GCCGGGAGGACAGCGGTACGGGTTGGGCGGAGCGACCATGGCAAAGGTGCCACCTTCTGGCATAGCCTCAACCTGTGCCTTCAGCAGCTGGGTCTGTGTGCCAGCTTTATAGGCGTGAGGCATCTTGGTCTGGGCAGTCACATCCCAGCCTTCAATCGCCCCTTTTACAAAGTCGATACCCGGAGACAGGACAAGGCGATCATAGGAGATGGCATCGCCGCCGGCGAGCCGAACCACCTTTTTCTCGCGGTCCACGGCAGAGGCCCAGTCATGCACGACGGTTACGCCATACTCGCTGGCCAACGTGCCGTAGGAGTGTGCCAGCTTGGACATAGGCTGGAAACCGCCAATGGCCAGATTGGAGAAGAAGCAGGTGTAGTAAGTGCGGGAAGGTTCAATGAGGATCACCTCAATCGCACCATCGGAATCCTTGGCAATGTAGCGGGCAGCAGTTGCCCCGCCAGCACCGCCGCCAATGATGACCACACGGGGCCGCTTTTGCCCAAGGGCGATAGGAGAGGACAAGAGCGCCGCGCTTGCAGCTGCAGTCCCTAAAAAACGACGTCGGTTCAGTCTCATATGTCAATTCCTCCCCTAAAGCGTATGCCCGGAAGTATCTCCGGTTTTGATAGGAATACGCGTGAAAACAATTATTTGAGCAAAGCCAGTCAAAAAGGTCCCGCTCTAATGCAATTCTTTAAAATAAGCCGCCAGCGCAGCAATCTCCTCCTCCGAGAGCCGTTTGGCGATCATCTGCATGACGGGATGAGGCCTATGCCCCTTTTTGTAGGCCCGCAGCGCAATCACAAAGTCTGGTTGCGACCATCCCGTGATGGAAGGGATCCCTTTGTCCGCTCCGCTGGATTGATGGCAACTGGTACATTCACCTGATAGATATTCGCCATATTCAGCATCTCCGTCCAGATAAGTTTCTTCGTGAAGACTTGGAGCATCCTGCTGCAAAAGGCTGGCAGAAGCCTCTGGAATGTTGGCAGGGCTCACGGAAAACTGGCGTAGATAAGCGAGCAGATCAGAGCGATCTTTTTCCTTTCTCATTCCCCGGTAGTTCATGCGTGTACCGGAGACGAGGTTCTTAGGGTTTTGAATGTAGATGTTCAGCGTGTCGATTGTCCAACGCAGGCCATCAGCGCCAGCACGCTTCATGGCCTTTGAATATGTCGCGCCTTCAATGGTTGCAGCCTTCCGGTCAAACACACCATTCAGGTGAGGGCCAATGCGGTTCTTGGCATCCTTGCCAACATCGTGGCATCGCAAACAAGCATTAAACAGGCGTTCGCCGCGCGCAATATCCTGAGCAGAGGCAACCGAAGTTGCCCCTGACAGAAAGCCAAGTGTGAGGGCGAGGGCAGGTATCAACGCTCTCATTGGGAGTGGCTCTTCAGGAATTCGATAAGAGCAATGCGGTCTTTTTCCTTCTTCAAACCAGCGAATGTCATTTTGGTGCCCTTCACAAACTTTTTCGGTTTGGTCAGGAAAACATCCAGATTTTCGTCAGACCAGACAAGGCCGTCGCCATTGAGCTTTTTCAGGGCCTTGGAGTATTTAAAGCCGGCAACCACAGCGGCCTGCTGACCGATGATATCGTTCAGGATCGGGCCAACCTTGTTCTTGGCTTTCTCTCCAACCTGATGGCAGGCCTTACATTTTTTGAAGACCTTAGCACCCTTCTTGATGAGTGCATCATCAAGAGCAACGGGCTCCGGAGCAGGCTCTGCAACTGGTGCTGGTTCTGCAGAAGCAACGTCTTCAGCCTTTGGGGCTTCAGTCGCAGCTGCTGCTTCCTCAGCTGCTTTCGTCTCTTCCGGTGTCACATCCAGAACCTGAGCCCGTGCGGTGATCTTGACTTCCGCTTTGCAGTCTTTCATGCAGACATCGCGTTTCTTGAAGACCGGCGACTCTTCGCGATCATCCATGTAAAAGCCGTCTTCATTTGGCAGGCGAACGGAGGTGAAGTTCTCCTGGCTCAGCTCAAAGTCATCCTCAACAAGATCGTTGGCGTAAAGCAGGAAGGCCGTGATGGCGTAGACTTCATCTGGCTTCAAAGACTGCGCCTCGCCAAACGGCATGGCGCGGTTCACATAGTCAAACACGGTTGAGAGATACGGCCAGTAAGAGCCGATGGTCTTAACCGGGCGATCGGATGTCAGCGTGCCGTCTCCGCCGGAAAGAACCGGCCAGCGATCAACACCCTCTGCGAAGTCACCGTGGCACACGGCGCAACGCTCGGCAAAAATCTCTTCGCCTTGCTCCACGTTTCCGCGCCCGGAAGGCAATCCCTGTCCATCAGGGCGTACATCAATATTCCATGCGGCCACTTCAGCAGGGGTGGCTGCACGGCCAATATTGAAAGAACCGGCTGTCGCCGCGCTGGTGAGCAGCAGCGTTCCAGTCGCAAGAACACTAAGAAATTTCAACATTTTCCGCCTCACCATTTTCGCCAACGTACCAGGTGTGGATTCCGTTGTTGTGGTAGATGGAGTTTTCGCCGCGAACAGCGCGAAGCTCGTTTTTCGTTGGCTGGATATAGCCCGTGGAATCATGCGCACGCGATTGCAGCAGCAGCGGCTTTCCATCCCAGTCAAACTCGAAATAGAAGCGATGCATGGACTTGTCGAAGCTCAGGCCATCCATTTGGGCAGCATGCCAGTTCTTGCCGCCGTCCAACGTGATGTCCACGCGCGGGATAGTGCCGCGACCAGACCATGCCAGACCAGTCAGAACCGTATGACCGCTCTTGTGCAAAATAGGGGCCTGAGGGCTTGGATTGGTGATGATGGACTTACAGTCCATTTCCCAGGTAAAGCGACGCGCCTTCCCGTTTTCCATCAGGTCAGTGTATTTGGAGGTCTCTTCCCTGTGGTGCCACGGCTCATCGCCCACCTCGATGCGGCGCAACCACTTGATCCACATATTGCCTTCCCAACCCGGAACCACCAGTCGCAGCGGGTAACCTTGCTCAGGACGCAGCGCTTCACCGTTCATCTTAAAGGCGACAAGGCAGTCATCCAGAGCCTTTTGCAAAGGAATGGAGCGGGTCATGGCAGAGGCATCAGCGCCTTCCGGCATCAACCACTTGGCGTTGGTCTTCAGGCCAGCTTCTTCCAGCAGCAACCGCAGAGGCACTCCGGTGTACATCACGTTATGGATCATGCCATGGGTGAACTGGCATCCGTTGAGCTGCGCCCCGCGCCACTCCATGCCGGAGTTGGCCGCACATTCCAGAAAGTAGATCCGGTTCTCCCGTGGGAAGCGCAGAATGTCTTCCATGGTGAACACAAGCTCTTTGTCCACCAGACCGTTGATCATCAAACGATGCTGGGCGGGATCAATATGAGCAGCCCCGCCATGGTGCCGCTCAAAGCACAGGCCGTTCGGCGTGATGATGCCGTCCAGTTCATGCAGCGGGGTAAAGTTGATCGAACTCACGCGGTCAGCCGTCAGCCATTCCACAGTGCGCCGTTTCACATGCGCTTCATATTGCGAGGGCACGCCATAAGGCATGGCATCAACACCGTCTCCCAGCTCCTGCATCCACGGCTGCAGATTGGTGATGGCAGGGTCATTCGCCCGTGCTGGAAGTGCAGCGCCAGTCAAGGCAGCTCCACTCAGTAAGGCCCCGCCTTTCAGGAGGTTTCGGCGGGTAGGTGACTTTAGTCTTTCACTCATGTCAATTACTCGTCATCTCAAAATCTGTCAGGGTTCGCCTCACACGCCTGTAACGCGAACGGTAGAATTGGGGTCCATTGTGATGGTGCCTTTACGGCTGATGTAATCTTCAACCACTTGCCAGATCTCAGGCCCCTCGGTGTCCTCTCCAACAGAGGCCCAGCCCGAAACCACGTAGGTCTTGGCTGGATCAATGGTCTCGCCGTTTTTCAGCAGCGTCATGTTGGTCACGCGCTCACCCACCGGCTTGGAAACGTCGATGGAGTAACCCATGCCGCCCACGCGAACCATGTCACCACCCTGCTGGTAGTAAGGGTCCGGGTTGAACAGGTTGTCGGCCACATCCTCCAGAATTTCATGCAGGTATTGCCCGGTCATCTCAGAGCGGTAGGCATTTGGGTAGGTCATGCTGGTGGCATTGTGGATGTCTTCGCGGGTGATGTTGTCACCCGGCAGCAGGGATGGTCCCCAGCGGAAGCCCGGAGACAGCGCAATGTCTGCTTCCCGCTCCTCAATCAGCGCCTGACAGATCAGGTCATCCCACGTACCGTTGAAGTTGCCACGGCGGTAAAGCAGGCTGTCGGTTGTGCCGATGACTTCTTCCAGCTCCTCCTTGAACGGCGCGCGCTCTTTCTCTATCAGAGCTGCCATCTCAGGGTCGGGAGCAATCACATCGGCAAACACCGGGATCAGCTTGTAAGTGAAGTCTTTGATGCCGTTCTTGTCGACGTCAAGATCCAGACGAGACACAAACTTACCGTTGGAGCCAGATGCGATGATCATGGTCTCACCAACCTTCACTGGCTCCGGCACCGCATCATGTGTATGGCCGCTCAGGATCACGTCAATGCCGGAAACCTGCTGCGCCACCTTGCGGTCTACGTCAAAGCCATTGTGGCTGAGCAGAACGACAACATCAGCGCCTTCCTGCTTCACTTCCGCAACCATCTCCTGAATCCGTGCTTCACGAATGCCGAAGGAAAGGTTCGGGAACATCCAGCCCGGATTGGCGATTGGCATATACGGGAAGGCCTGACCGATTACAGCAATCTTGGCCCCGCCACGCTCGAAAATCTTGTAGGGCTCAAAGGCTGGTTCGTCCCATTCATTGTCAAAGATGTTGGCACCCAAAAACGGGAAGGGTAGTTCCTCAACAATCTCGTTCACCCGGTCAACGCCGTATGTGAATTCCCAGTGCGAGGTCATCGCATCGGGGCTCAAGGCATTCATTAGGTTGACCATGTCCTGACCTTGGGTCTTCGTGGCCGTCATGGACCCATGCCATGTATCACCACCATCAAGGAACAGCGCATCTGGACGTTCTGTCCGGATCGACTTCACGATGGTCGACACCCGGTCCAGCCCGCCCATCTTGCCGTAACTGCGGGCCAGTGAGACAAAGTCCTCAGAGGTGAGGGCATAGGCTTCCGGCGTACCAGTCTGGTAGTTGAACGCGCTCAGCAAATCCTGACCGGTGATGTGCGGCAGCAATCCCTTTTGGGCACCCACACCAATATTCACGGAGGGCTCACGGAACCAGACAGGCTTCACCTGAGCATGACAATCCGTAAAGTGGATGATGGTCACGTTGCCGGTGGTTTTGAAGTCTAGAAGTTGGTTCTGTGTCAGGGACTGGCGTGCGGCCAGCACTGGAAAATTCCCAGCCCCAAAAATAGCGGCTGCAGCGACACCAGCCTGCAAGAAATCACGGCGCGAGATCATCTCCGCACCCTCCGTAGGTTATTAGAATTTCGAAAATTGTTTTAGATCAGGAGGTTGCTGCATAAGAGCAACCTCCAAAACCACTATTTAGCATGAGCGAATTCTTATCACTTGATTTCTCAATCAAGTGGAATGCGCCTAGTTACGAACAGATGGGGTCTCGACTGAAAGTCCCATCCCGCGAGATGTTACATAAGCTTCCAGAGCAATGAACTCATCACTCCCGCGCTTGTAAGGCTCAGCTCGCACCTGATCCATGCAGCCTTTAAACCGGCGGTGAATGGACCCAAGCCCACCCCATTTCAGACGATACACCGGGAACCCGTTGATCTGACCCTGACTCAAGTGGTCAGCACGGATCATGTTGCCGTAATTGTCTTCATGGCAGTTGGCACAGGCCATATTCAGCAGGCCAACACGGGTGTAGTAAAGCTCTTCCCCCTTCTTGACCCAGTCCGCAATCGGCCCGTCAGTCTTCATGGCAACCGGCATGCCACGAGATTGCAAACCGATCAGAGCCGTCATGGCCAGCATCTCGGCGCTCTCCCATTTCCACGGCTCTGCTCCCTGATGTGTTTCGATGGACGCATTGATCAGCATTTCCATGGTGGCAGGCTTGCCCATCTCGTCATTCCAACGCGGCAACTTGGTCCGCAAACCGGTAAAGTTATCCGCATCTCCATGACAATCCGCACAGGACTGATTGGATTTTCCGGCAGGCGTTTCCCAAAGTTCCTCAGCATACTCAATGGCCACAAACGCTGGATTCTCGAAATCATCCATTTGCAGTGCCTGAGTTTCAGCAGAGCGAAAACGCCAACCTGAAATCAGCTCGTCCAGTGGATGGTCATCCGCCGGAACAGCAGTGGTTGCAATTGTTTCGCCGTCGATGACAAGTTCGCGTCCGTCATCAGCAAGCGTAGCAGTGCTAAGTGTGCCGAAAAGAAGCCCCCCAGCGAGTATTGAAACCGTCCTTTTCATACCCTTCTCCTCCCAAAGAATGGCTGCCTAGGCGACCGTGATTTTCTTTTCCATGTCGTAGACCGAGCCGTCATCATCGGTCCATTCAAACCGAACCGCTCCAGACTCTGGAATCCGCATCTGAAACTCGATGTAAGGGTTCGCAGAAACAGAAGGTTCAATATCTGCCATGAACACGGGCTCGCCATTGAAGCTGGCAGCAAACTTATTGATGATCTTGCGTGGAATGGTCTCGCCGGTTTTCTTATCCTTGCGCTGACCAGATTCCATCGGATGCGAGATCAGTGTCTTGATGGTCACGACCTCGTTTACGCTTGCCTTCTTAGGCACTTTGACGCGTGGTTTTACCTTTGCCATGTGTTTCTCAATGCCTTTTCTGATTAACCGCCACAGCCACCGATGGTGACCTTGACACTACGCTTTGTCATGATGGCGGACCCGTCCGGCATCTTTGCAATGGCGACAATGTCCTGCGTTTTCGCAAGGCGAATACGGGTCTTGGCTTCCTGAGCACCGGAAAGAGCGCTGAAATGGAATGTCGCAACACCTGGGCTCGGGTTGCCTGCTGCAAGCAGCATGATGGAGGCTGCACCCGGCGCAGATACTTCAATCGGAACAGTGTTCCCGTTTTCAGCAATCTCTGGCGCACCAATGGTAATGTCACCGCTTCCCGGCTTTGCGCCGCCAGTGAACTCCACAATTGCATCTTCAACAGCATTGCCTGCTGCAAACGCCGGCGCGGTAAAACGCAGTGTCGTCAGAGCGGCTGCGCCTCCCACTGCCAAACCAAGCGCTTCACGTCTGGTAACAGTCATTAAAAATCCTCCTTGGAGCGTATCTCCCCAACAGGCGCTGAGCACTCTTTGGGAAAATACGCTTAAGCAATAATTCTGAGCGTGATGCGTAACCGGTCAGCAACGCAGCACGCTCAAGGCAAACGCGCCTATTCTTTCAAAGTCGCCAGATAAGCGACGATGTCTTCAACTTGTTCTGCTGAAAGAATGGTCTTTCCCGCAAACTTCTTTGCCACGCGGTTCAAACCTTCGCTCTTGTAGAAGGCAGGCATAATGGTCGCTTCCCCGAAGACTTCCTTCGAGTTCACAACAATCGCCCGCAATTCCGCTTCGGTATAAGTGTCTCCGATACCCTCAAGGTACGGACCTATCTCTCCGTGGAACTGCTCTTCAGCAAGATCATCATTCGCGTGACAGGCAAGGCAGTTTCCCAGTTTCCGGTTGGTGAACCATTCCCGTCCTTTGGCTGGGTCACCAACCGCACCGGTCAAAGACACCGGCACAGCCGCCTCGACAAATTGAACGTCACCTGGAGCAACAACTCCGGCAACGGCACTTCCTGAAATTAGCAGCGTTGCAGCCGCTATAGTTTTGGCAATCGCCTTCATTGCTCCCTCCCAATTACAGCGATTCAATATTTTTATGCTACTCAGATACGTAGAAACACTCAACTTAAAATTCACATAATTGAATATGTTAATATATCGACCTTAGTCTAAGTAATTGAGTGAAAACGCTATTCTGAGGCTGCTTTTTGTTTCAAAAATTCACGTGCATGAAATTTTTGAAAATGTTCTTCGCCCTCATAGCCCTTCTGTTTGACCCAGCGGAGCATGTTGAGGGTGGTCCATTTTCCAAATGAACCAGGCATGGTCTGCACAGAGGCAGTCCCTGCTGTTTTGCCAGTTCCAACCTCTTCAGGCAGGAACAGGAAGGTGGGCGTGAACACAACGCCCCAGCGACGTGCGATGTTCTTCTCGGTTTGAACTTCCCCGTCGAAGTCCGTCACCTCTTCATCGCCAAACAGGTTCATCTGAACCACGAAGTAGTTGTCTTCAATGAATTTGCGAACCTCCGGATCGCTGAAGACATTCTTATGCAAGCGCGAACAGTAAATGCAGCCGCGTTGCTCAAAGAGAATGACCATGCGTTTGCCTTCTTCATTGGCAGCGGCAAGGTCCTCTCTAAGGTCTTTGAAGGTAAGGCGAAGCCATGGCTGTTTGTGGAGACCGTCCTCTCCAACCTCAGCAAAGCTCAGTGTCATGCTGGCGAAAATCATCGCTGCAGCAAGCATTAATTTTTTAAGCATCGATCCCTCCCATAACGCACCACTCCCAAGAACCCCTCTATGGTTTCAGGACGCGGAAACGCCTCAGCTTAAAGATGTCAATCCTGGCGCATACTCAATCATTTGCTCTGCAATCCAGGAAACGGTGTTCGTCCCAATCAACACCGCAAAAATAATCAAAAGAACGCCCATGCCTTTTTCGATGGCACCAAGGTACTTTCGAAAACGGCCCATGAAACTCAGGAATGGCTTTGAGAAAACAGCTGCCAGAATGAACGGCAACGTCATGCCAACCCCATACGCAAACAGCAGCAACATGCCTTGAGAAACATCATCACTGGCGCCAGCCGTGAACAAAATAGTTGCCAGAACCGGACCAACACAGGGCGTCCAGCCAAAGGCAAAAGCCAGTCCCACAAAGTAAGCGCCAACGATTCCAGCCGGGGCCGAAGAGCTGTCGAGCCGGGCTTCTCTCAGCAGCAGGTTGAGCCGGATGATGCCGACAAAATGCAGGCCGAGAATGAAGATGACAGCAGCAGCCATGTAGCGCAGCACATCAAACCAGTCTCGCAGCAACTGGCCGAAGACCGTTGCCGTTGCACCAAGGCCGACAAAGATTGTGAGAATGCCAGCAGCAAAGAAAAACGACGTAAAAACAACACGTCGCTGGATGGCAGGAGTAACCCCGTCACCGGAAAGCTCGTTCATTCCAATACCTGCAATGTAGCAAAGGTAGAACGGTACAATTGGTAAAATACAAGGCGATAGGAACGAGAGTAACCCCGCGCTCCCCGCCGCAATGATAGTTAGATCTGGATACATATGGGCACTTGCTAAAAACACATTCTATTATTAGAATATTTAGATATCATAGATTTTAAAATGTCAATCGTGGATATCATGAGCAATTTTGGTTGGATCTCATTTGTCATTTTCGCCCTTCTTTTCAGCAGCGCTCAAGCGGCTGGTTCGACCATGAAATTGCTCATGGTCGAGGACGAAATCTGTCCTTGGTGTGAACGCTGGGAAGAGGAAATTGGTGGCGCCTACGGCAAAACAGAGGAGGGGCAAAAAGCCCCTTTGATGCGGATGGATATTGATGATCCGATTCCCAAAGACGTGACCCTGAAAGGAAAGGCGCGGTTTACACCGACCTTCATCCTTTTAATTGACGGCGCCGAAGTCCAGCGGATTGAAGGTTACCCGGGAGAAGACTTCTTCTACCCCGCCCTGAACCAGATGCTTCAGTCTGCTCCATAACAATATTGAAAAGAAATTCATCTTTCCCGGCCAGTCCGGGGCATAATTCAGTTGGGAGAACTCCATGAAATCATTCATCACAGGGGCGGCATTGCTCGCAATGTCCGCAGGCTTCAGCGTTGCGCAGGCCGAAGATGAATCCGCCTTTGTCAGCTTCAAGTCATTGAAGCCGGAAATCGCCATGAAGCTTGCCGTCGCCACCATGGAAGCCTGCCGTGAAGGCGGCTATCAGATCTCTGCTGTTGTCGTTGACCGCTTCGGCCAGACACAAGCGGCAATCCGGGATCGTTATGCAGGCGTTCATACAGTCGACACAGCCCGCGGAAAAGCATGGACGGCTGTCAGTTTCCGCGGATCTACACTGGAAATTCAGCAGGAGATCAAGGCAGGCAATCTGTCGGCAGGACTGCGTGACATCCCGGGTGCTGTGGCACTGGGTGGTGGCCTCCCAGTCGAATCTGCAGGCGCTATTGTTGGTGGAATTGGTGTCTCCGGTGCGCCCTCTCCAAAAGTTGATGAGGAATGTGCCCAAAGTGGCCTAGAGGAAATCTCGGATTTGCTGGACTTCTAAAAGGTATTCGCGGTGCAATGGTTGAAAAATGATTGCATTCAGCGTATGCCACCACTTCAAAGGTGTGCTGCAAGGTCAGCTGTAATTTATTCAACTTTAACTGACCTTGCTCACTCCGTTCCAAATGGTCTGCAGGATTTGGTTTAATGGCTATACCCATGATTGAACGTGGGATGAAAGAAGAAGACATCGAGCGCATGGTCGGCCATGCCAAGGATGCAACTGATTTCCTGAAAGCATTGACACACGAAGGCCGATTGATGATCCTGTGTCATCTCGTTACGGGCGAAAAGTCTGTAACAGAGCTGGAGCAGCTTCTGTCGTCTCGTCAGTCTGCGGTCAGTCAGCAACTTGCACGTTTGCGCCTGGATGGTCTGGTAAATTGCCGAAGGGACGGCAAGGCAGTCTATTACAGCCTCAAGGATGAACGCGCTGCTCGGGTTTTGGACCTGATTTTCGAGTTGTTCTGCACCGAAGAAAACAGCGATAAGTAATATTTAAGCTCCGGCGTTTTGGTCTTGGGAGGGATCAAATGTCCGAGGATATTCTGGCGGCACTCGCAGGCCTTGCGGGTGGTGTTTTGCTTGGCCTTGCTGCACGTCTTGGCCGCTTCTGCACACTTGGCGCAATTGAAGACGCCCTTTATGGCAAAGAATGGCTGCGCATGCGCATGTGGGCCTTCGCCATTGCCATCTCCATCGCATCGACGTTTCTGCTGGCGGATCTTGGCCTGATCGCGCTGGACCAAACCATCTATCTCACCCAAAGCTGGAACCCGCTCGCCTGCATCGTCGGTGGCCTGATGTTTGGCTATGGCATGGCAATGGCTGGCTCCTGCGGTTTTGGCGCTTTGGCACGCTTGGGCGGCGGAGATATGCGGTACTTCGTGCTCTCTCTGGTGATCGCCATTTCAGCGGCCATGGCCGTGGGTGGCCCAACAGCTTACTTGCGTGTGTTCTTGTTCCCGACCGAAGTCTCGGATGCAAGCTCAACAGGCATCGCGCACGCTCTTGCCCAACGACTGGAGCTTTCCGAACTGACAATTGCCCTGGTCATTGCCGGAGCAATTGGCCTTTTCGCTGTCAGCAACAAAGAGTTCCGCCAAAGTCCAAAGGCCATTATCGCTTCATTGACTGTTGCTCTTGCGATCCTCCTCGGCTGGGTTGCAACCAGCTATCTCTTTGAAGAAAGCTTTGAAGAAGTTGCAGTGGCCAGTCACTCCTTCACAGTCCCGGTGGGCGATACCCTCATGTATCTCATGACCGCATCTGGGGGTGGTCTGTCTTTCGCCGTGGGCTCAGTCTTCGGGGTCCTCAGCGGAGCATTCCTTGGCTCACTCATCAAAGGCCATTTCAGATGGGAAGCCTGTGACGACCCACGCGAACTCAGACGCCAGATCCTTGGTGGTTTTCTGATGGGCACTGGCGGCGTGATTGCTCTGGGCTGTACCATCGGGCAGGGCATATCAGCCTTCTCAACACTCGCAGTCAGCGCACCTGTTGTCATGCTCTCTATCATCGCCGGAGCAGCAATCGGGTTGCGTCAGCTCGTTGTTGGCTTTCAGTTTGCCTTCTGGAAGCAGTAACCGGACGCTGTGTTCGCAGTGACTTGTGCACAAAGATGGCCTTGGAGTAAGGCGCCCAAGACACACATTGCCTAAATTATAGATTTTACCTCTGGTTGCGGATTAATCCCGCATATTTTGCTTGAGTTTGGCGGAGATTATCGCAATATTTCGCGCTGGCCACTTCGGTGTATCTAAACGTCCTCGCATTTTGCTCTGCGAAACTCATACAGGACTACTCATCGCGAACAGGAAGCAACCATGACACGACCGGCAAACGAAGCTCTGATTATGATTGATATTCAGAACGATTTCTGTTCGGGCGGAGCTCTGGCTGTGAAGCACGGTGAGCAGATCGTCCCCTTGGTCAATGAGCTGCAAAACGAGTTTTCCGTCAAAGTGTTGACGCAAGACTGGCACCCGCAGCACCATAAATCCTTTGCGGACAATCACGACGCCAAGCAGCAATATGATATGACCGATATGCCTTATGGCCCGCAGGTTCTCTGGCCAAACCATTGCGTGCAGGGCACAAACGGCGCAGCGTTTCACAAAGACCTGAAGACCGACAGCGCGGACCTTATCCTGCGCAAAGGCTTCCGCCCGCACATCGACAGCTACTCCGCGTTCTTCGAGAACGACCACACTACCCCAACAGGCCTGTCGGCTTACCTGCGTGAGCGCGGGGTCGATACGCTACACATGGTTGGTCTGGCGACAGATTTCTGCGTCCGGTTCTCAGCTGTGGATGCGGCAAAGCTGGGGTTCAACGTGATTGTACACCTGGATGCCTGCAGAGCGATTGACCTGAACGGATCCCTGAAAGAGGCTTTGAATGAGATGCAAAGCCACGGCGTCAAATTCTCTGGCGAGATGGTTGCACAATGATTGATATTGCCTCCCGCGTTTATAACCACAATTGGAAAATCGACCCGATTGTTCGCTCCCTGATCGACACCGACTTCTACAAGCTGCTCATGGCACAGTCGGTCTTTCTGAAAAAGCCGAACACGCAGGTCACCTTCAGCCTCATCAACAGAGCGCAGCACATTCCGCTGGCAAAGCTCATTGATGAAAAGGAACTTCGGGACCAGCTGGACCACATCCGCACGCTCTCCCTGTCTCGCGGGGAAAGCACATGGCTGCGCGGCAACATGTTCTACGGCAAGCGTTCCATGTTCCGTGCCGAGTTTCTGGAGTGGTTCGAAAACCTGCGCCTGCCGCCCTATCATCTGGAAGTCAAAGACGATCAGTACGAGCTCACCTTTGAAGGCGACTGGCCTGCCGTGATGCTCTGGGAAGTTCCGGCTCTTGCCGTGCTGATGGAACTACGCTCCCGCGCGGTGCTCAAAAACATGGGCCGGTTTGAGTTGCAGGTCCTGTATGCCCGCGCCATGACCAAACTCTGGGAAAAAGTCGAATGCCTGCGCAAGGTTGAAGACCTGTCACTGGCAGATTTTGGCACCCGCCGCCGCCACTCCTATCTGTGGCAGGACTGGTGCGTGCAGGCCATGATGGAAGGCCTCGGCAAAAAGTTTGTCGGCACATCCAACTGCCTGATCGCAATGCGCCGCGAAGTGGAAGCAATCGGCACCAACGCGCACGAACTGCCAATGGTCTATTCCGCTCTGGCAGAAAGTGACGAGGAACTGGCCGACGCACCGTATCAGGTGCTGAATGACTGGCAGGAAGAGCACGACGGCAACCTGCGCATTATCTTGCCAGACACGTTTGGGACCGAAGGCTTCCTGAAACGTGCTCCGAACTGGCTGTCTTCCTGGACAGGCATCCGCATCGACAGCGGTGACCCAGTCAAAGGCGCAGAAGCAGCAATCAAATGGTGGAAAGCCTGCGGAGAGGATCCAACACAAAAGCGCGTCATCTTCTCTGATGGGTTGGACGAAGACATGATCGCCCACCTCCAGCGCAAGTTCCATGGCCGCGTCCGGTGTAGTTTTGGTTGGGGAACCATGCTTACCAACGACTTCCGCGGTCTGGTGCCAGATGATGCCTTGGCGCCGTTCTCATTGGTTTGCAAAGCCATTTCTGCAAACGGCAAACCAACGGTCAAGCTCTCCGACAATCCCAATAAGGCTATGGGATCACGAGAAGAAATTGAACGCTATAAGCGCGTTTTTGGGGTCGGCAAACAGATGAGCCAGAAGATTATCGTGTAACGCGGCGTATTTTAGCCATCACTCAAAATAATCCACTTGCATAGTTTCCCTATGCGTAAACTCTGTGTAGCATGCGTCACGCAGCACAGTTTATACGTGTGGGGGAGCGACGAAGATGAGAAGATGGAACGGTTGGGGCGATGATACGCACCAGGCGGAGCTGGCCGATTTTGCTAAGGCCTTGATCGCAGAGCTTTTAGGCGAGACACATCCGTTATCTGACGCCACCTTGCAAAGCGCCATTGAGCGTGTTCCGGCGTCTCGCGCACCAGACCATCCCTTACTGGATAAAACGCCCTCAACGCGCATAAGGCATGCATCTGGGCAGAGCTTTTCGGATTGGCTGCAAATGCGCAGTGGCATGTTTGAAAACATCCCCGATGCAGTCGCTTTCCCGGAAACCTCCCAGCAAATCCGTGAGCTTATGGACTGGGCAGCGCAGCAAGATGTCATCCTCGTCCCGTATGGTGGAGGCACGTCCGTTGTCGGCCATCTGGCATGTCCTGCCAGTGGGAAACCACAGATCACCATTGCACTCACGCGCATGAATCGTCTGTTGGACTTCGATAAGGAAAGTCAGATCGCGACTTTCGGAGCTGGCGTGCGCGGGCCGGATCTGGAAGCTCAACTGGCAGCCATCGGTTACACGCTCGGCCACTTCCCGCAAAGCTTTGAGCTTTCCACCGCAGGTGGCTGGGTCGTCACACGTTCCTCTGGCCAGCAATCTCTGCGGTATGGCCGCATTGAGCAGCTCTTTGCCGGTGGTACGCTGGAAACGCCAAAGGGAACATTGGAAATTCCAAGTCTCCCCGCATCATCTGCTGGCCCTGATCTGCGGGAAATGGTGCTCGGCTCAGAAGGCACACTTGGCATCCTGACTGAAGTAAAACTGCGCGTCACGCCATTGGCTGAGGCGGAGCAGTTCTACACGGTCTTCATGCCGGATTGGGAAAGCGGTGTCGCTGCTGTCCAAGCCATCACGCAAGGCCGCGTTCCGCTCTCCATGATGCGCCTGAGCAACGCAACAGAAACCGATGTGAGCCTGAAACTGGCGGTGCCAGAGAAGAAGCTCTCCAAGCTCAACATGCTCTTCAAGCTCAAGGGCCTGACAGATCAAAAATGCATGCTCACCTTCGGGCTGACAGGATCAAAGAAGCAAGTCTCCGTAAACCTGAAACTCGCGAATACCTACCTGAAGCAACATGGTGCCAAGCGCGTTCTCTCCAAGATGTTGGGCGACAAATGGAAGGAAGGCCGCTTCAAAGGACCCTACCTGCGCCACCCCTTGTGGGAGCATG
The DNA here is from genome assembly GCF_001623165.1 of Pseudovibrio sp. WM33. NCBI lineage: Bacteria > Pseudomonadati > Pseudomonadota > Alphaproteobacteria > Hyphomicrobiales > Stappiaceae > Pseudovibrio > Pseudovibrio sp. WM33. Next base: position 83,618 of record NZ_LMCK01000048.1, on the reverse strand, counting down.
GTGTGGGCGTCGATACCTTTGAGACGGCAATGGATTGGTCAGCCCTGCGTCCATACATCAACGTGGTCGAACAAAGCGTCACCAAAGCACTGAAGGAACAAGGCATTCCCGTGTTCGCCTTCACGCATCTGTCTCACGTCTATCCGCAAGGCTCCAGCGCATACACCACTTATCTGTTCCCAGTTGCCAGCACCTATGAAGAGACACTGGAACGCTGGAAAATCATCAAGAAAGTCGCATCTGAAACCGTGGTTGCCCACGGCGGAACCATCAGCCACCAGCATGGTGTCGGACGTGACCACGCCCCGTATCTGCCAGCGGAAAAAGGCGTGCTGGGCATGAGTGCTCTGAAAGCCCTCAGCAACAACTTCGATCCAGACCACCGCATGAACCCCGGTGTTCTGATCTCCGAGGAAACCGTAGGCAACACAGAACCCGCATAAATCTCAGTATTAGAGGAGGGGGCAATGGCGAATACAGGACAACTTAGCAGGCACGAAAAGCTGTCACTCATAAGAGAGCGCAGCAAGCCGTGGGACATGGTTGTTGTTGGCGGTGGCATCACCGGAGCTGGTGTTGCATTGATGGCAGCACGATCTGGCCTCGATGTTCTGCTGCTGGAAAAGCAGGACTATGCATGGGGCGCGTCCAGCCGCTCCTCCAAGATGGTGCATGGCGGCCTACGTTACCTATCTCAGGGCGAGTTCCGGCTGGCACGGGAATCTGTACGGGAACGTGAAAGGTTGATGAAGGAAGCCCCCGGTCTCATCGAGCCCATGAGCTACCTTTTTCCGTTCCGTGAAAAGCAGTTTCCAACCCGCCGTGCCTTCTCTGTCCTCCTCAACATCTACGGATACTTCGCCAGGAAACGCGACCACAAATATCTGGACCGCAACCAGACCATCGCTGCGTTACCGGGGCTCAATGAAACCGGTTTGCTTGGCTCAGCGCAATATACTGATGCCCTCACAGATGACAGCCGCCTTGTCCTGCGCGTCCTTGCTGATGCCAGACGCAGCGGTGCAACCACGCTCAACTATGCTGCCGTGAAGATGATCCATAGTGAGGGGGAAGGATCAAAACTCCTTGAAGTGCAAGATCAGGAAACCAGCGAAGTCTTTGCCATCTCAACCAAAACAGTCGTCAACGCGACCGGAGTTTGGGCGGATGGCCTGCGTGAGCAACTGGGCCAGACCAAACGCATTCGCCCTTTACGTGGCAGTCATATAGTCGTCCCGTCCTGGCGTATGCCAGTGCATCAATGCCTGACCTATCTGCACCCGCAGGACAAGCGCGGCGTCTTCATCTACCCGTGGTTGGGCCGTACGGTAATCGGGACGACCGATCTGGATCACTCTGCGGATCTGGATCAGGAAGCCGCCATCAAATCGGAGGAGGTGGCGTATCTGCTTGATGGTGCCAACCACAACTTCCCCGGCACAAAGCTTACTGAGAAAGACGTCATTTCAACATGGTCCGGCGTCCGGCCAATCGTAGGCAATGAGGGCGAAGACCCCAAAGAATTACAGCCGTCAAAAGCCAAACGCGACCATGTGGTGTGGGATGATGATGGCATCATCACCGTGACAGGCGGAAAGCTCACCACCTTCCGCGTGATGGCCGAGCAAGTGCTGGAAACCTGTACGACTTATCTGAAAGGCAAGAGCATTGCGCGGGCAGGCGAGTGTGTGTTCGAACCTCCCATTGAAACGAAGGGCAATATCGGGTTACCAGAAGCCGAACTCAAGCGATTACAGGGCTACTATGGTGCTGATTTTCCAGCGCTTATCGCAGCAATGTCTCCCAAGGGGCTTTCCTTCATCAGTGGCACAAACCGCATTTGGGCAGAGCTTGAATGGGCCGTCGTGAATGAAGAAGTCGTGCATTTGGACGATCTCCTTTTGCGCCGCACACGAATTGGCTTAGTGTTGGAGAACGGCGGGGCCGCATTAGCTGATGAGCTGGAAACACAACTGAGAGATAAACTGGGGTGGTCCATGGACAAATGGCAGGATGAGTGGTCGCGATATCAGAAGATTTGGCGAGACCACTACAGCTTGCCAACAACACAGGCATCCCAAGAGCAGGAAATGATGCATGAGGTGACCGCAGGATGACGGAAACGCTTCTCGCCATCGACTGCGGCAGCCAGAGCATCCGCGCCTTGCTGTTCTCTCCAGACGGGACACTCCTGTCCAAAGTACAAAAGCCGATCACGGATTATCGAAGTGATAATCCCGGTTGGTCAGAAATTGATCCGCTAATCCTGTGGGAGCTGCTGGGCCGCTGCTGCCGTGAACTGTGGGATAGAGGAGCTGACCCCGCTGCCGTCAAAGCCATGAGTGTCACCACACAGCGCGGCACGCAAATCTCAGTTGATGAGAGAGGCATCCCTCTGCGTCCTGCCATCACATGGATGGACGAGCGCATTGAAGACCAACAGAAACCATTGCCACTGCTTTGGAAAACAATCTTTGGCGTGGCAGGCTTGTCCCGATCTATCAAGAGCGTACGTAGCGAATGTGAAGTGAACTGGATCGCAGTCAACCAGCCCGGAATTTGGAAGAAAACCTATAAGTTCCTGCAGGTTTCCGGCTACCTCAACTTCAAGCTGACAGACCTTTTTCGCGATTCAACTGGCGCACAGGTTGGCTACATTCCCTACGATTACAAAAAGCAGCAATGGGCGAGTGATAACCACTTTCTCTGGAAGCTCTTCGCCTTCAAACGCAGCCACCTGCCAGAACTCATCGAGCCCGGAAATCCAATCGGCTATGTGAGTGAAGAAGCTGCCCAGCACACTGGACTGCCAGAAGGGTTACCAGTCATCTCCGCAGCTGCTGATAAGGCATGTGAAGCCGTCGGCTGCGGCGCAGTGGATGCCAGCGTCGGCTGCCTGAGCTACGGCACACGGGCAACGGCGACCATTCATTCCAGAAAATACTTCGAAGTGGAGCGCCCTCTACCTGCCTATGCCGGGGGTATGCCGCGTATGTTCACACCAGAAACCTCTGTCATTCTGGGGTACTGGATGGTCAACTGGTTCAAGGAAGAGTTTGGCCACCCGGAGCAGGAGAAAGCCAAAGAGATTGGCAGTCCGGTCGAAGTGTTCTTTGACGACTTGCTCAACAGCACGCCTCCCGGGTCCCATGGCTTGACGTTACTGCCCAAATGGGGCCGTGACAACGGACGTTCCACGCCAGTCAAAGGCGCGATTATCGGCTTTGGGGATGTGCACACCAGAGGCCACATCTACCGCGCGATCATTGAGGGCATAACGCTGGAATTACATCGTGGATTGAAGCGGATCGAACGTAAAAGCGGTGAGAAGATCAAAGTCTTACGTGTCTCCGGCGGTGGCTCTCAGTCTGACGCCATCATGCAGATCACCGCAGACATCTTCGGCCTGCCCACCGAGCGCCCGCATACTTTTGAGACCGCTGGTCTGGGCGCTGCCATTGCTGCAAGTGTTGGCGCTGGAGTCCATCCCGACTTCACGCAGGCCATGAAAGCCATGACACGGCAGAATGAAGTGTTTCAGCCGGACCCGAAAACGGTTCAGCTCTACAAGAAGCTGTTTGAGGATGTCTACCTGCCCATGCCGCGCAGGCTTGCCCCGCTGAACAAAGCACTCAGAAAGATTGTCGACTAGGCAACATCGCTCTTGGGCTGGGATGCTGTCTGCACCACACCAGCCTTCGCGAGCGTCTGCACCCGTTTGGACGCCACAATTTCCTTCTTATTTGCAAACACTTCGTGGTTCTGTGAGATCTTCTGTAGATCATACAGGTAATTCACCATTACCCCCGCCGATTGCTTCTTGCCGTTCTCAGAAGTATCCGCCCCCACATGCACGTCATGCACCAGCGCGCCGTTGTAAAGATGGAACCGTGCTACCGGATCAAACGGCATATCGTTCTTCCGCTTGCCTTCAAGAAGGTAATAAGCAGCGAGTTCTTTAAGGGCTGCATCAGTCTCCGGCAGCTCAATCTCTTGCTCTTTGGCCCACTTGCAGAAAGTAGGGAGCGGGGACAGCGTCACAAACGTCTTCAGCTGACTGAGCTCACGCGAAAGGTCCTGTACCACCTGCTTGATCAGCGAGTTGCCAAAGGAAACACCGGCCAGCCCGCTCTGACAGTTGGAGATCGAATAGAAAACTGCCGTATCCACCTCATCAACCGGCACAATATCCCGCTCTTCTGCAAGCACGCCTTGAATGGACGAGGGCACCCCCTTGGTCAGCGCCACTTCCACAAAGATCAGCGGCTCATCTGGCAATGAGGGATGGAAGAAGGCAAAACACCGCCGGTCTTCCGGTTGCAAACGACGGCGCAAATCATCCCAACTATCAATGGCATGCACGGCCTCATAGGCGATGATCTTTTCCAGAATCTGCGCCGGACTGTCCCAGCTGATGGGCCGCAGCACCAGAAAACCACGGTTGAACCACGAGTTGAACAGGTGCTGGAAATCCAGATCGGTGCGCGCCAGATTCGGCTGCTCCTTCATGAAGCCCAGCAAATCCTTGCGCATGTGTACCAGCTGATGAGTGGCACCGGGAACCTGATTGAGCCGCCGTGCCAACTCTTGCCGCTTAGGCTCTGCAGCTTCCACAAGCTTTCGATAATTGGCTTCCGTCCGCTCTGTTTTATAACTGGAAACAACACTCTCCAGCTTTTCTGGATCGATGTCCATTTCGCGGTTCAAATGCTCAAAAAACGCCCGCTTTCCCTCAGTGTCTGTGGTGGCATAACCATCCAGAATCTCGTGAGCAATGGCCGCTCCGGAAACGTCTCCCTGACTGCTCATCAAGGCATTGCAAAGCTCGGTAAGGGGGCGCTCATCCCGCTTGCCCATAAAAACATAACGACGATCAAAAAGGGTAGAAAGTAAATCTGCCAGCAGGCTCATGGTCAGGCGTCCCGTAGTTGCACAGTGCAGTGCATCAGAAAATCGCCGGAAGCCTAACAAGGGACTGCTGGGAACGGAATGCAACAAACAGCTTAACAATGAAGTGATCCCTAACAGCACGCTAACATCTGTAAATGAGCGACAAGTGTGCTTAACTTGAGAGCATCATGTGATGGAGGCTTCAGTGAAGATCAACGGTGATTTTTCAAAGCGAGTGGTTGAGTTCAGCGATGATATTCCTTGGGTCGCGTCCCCAATGAAAGGCGTTGAGCGCAGGCCGCTTGATCGTTTGGGAGATGAAGTTGCACGAGCAACCACCGTTGTCCGCTTCGCACCCGGCAGCCATTTTTCTGAGCATGTTCATACAGGCGGGGAAGAGTTCTTTGTTCTGGCGGGAGTATTTCAGGATGAGCACGGGGATTTCCCAACTGGCTCCTACATCCGCAACCCACCTGAATCCAAACACACACCAGCCTCTGAACCCGGCTGTACCATCCTCGTCAAACTCTGGCAGTTCGACCTTGCAGACCGCACCCATGTGCGCGTGGACACCAACAAACTTGGCCGCGTAAACGATGCTACGCGCGAAGGTGTTGCCGTCTCCCCTCTGTTTCAGGATGAGCGCGAGAACGTGCGCATGGAGCACTGGCAGGCAGGTGCAAACCACGCGGTTGAGGCCGAAGGCGGAGCAGAGATCTTCGTGCTGGAAGGCTCAATCATCGAAGACGGAGAGGACCTTCCCAAACACGCATGGCTCCGCGTTCCCGTCGGTTATGACCTCAACATCACAGCAGGTGAAGAGGGCGCCAAGCTCTGGATCAAATCCGGACACCTCCCCTATGTCACTGCCCCGCAAGGGGGATAAGAGGACCGCCTAAAGCTGCTCCTGCAACCAGACCCGACTGCTTTCTTCCAGCGCGTTGCGAGCTGATATGATGTTCGCAACATGCTCCGGGAAAGAGGAAAGCTCATAGCGCAGCGTATATTCCAGCTGTCCTTGCTCCCCGTCAGGATGCCACGTCACCTGCTGCACCGCAGGTGTGCTGCCATCCAAAACCGCTGGCTTCTCCAGCCACGGCAGTGCAGAAAGCGTTGTTTCTTCAGAGAGTTTAATCTCAGGCGAAACCCCTTTTGCAACATCCATCCGCTGCGAGACCTGCGTCGAAATCGGCAAAGTCCAAAGCACGGTGAGAAACCAGAGCAGAGCTGGTACGCGTGGGACCTCAACAAAGCGCAGTTGATACTTGCCCTCCAGAAACTGCGAGATCATCACGAGACCAGCCAGAATAAGCACCACACCAAACGCCAGCTCCCGCGCGCTCAGTTGAGGGGACAGGAAGATAAACATGGTCACCAGCAGCACCAGCAACGCGAATGAAATGCCACAATACAGCTTGGTCAGCGGTGAGATCACCGGATCAAATTTAGGGCGGTTGGTGACGCCTGTTTTCTGCAGTTTACTGGTGTTTCGCCGCCTGTCTTCTGGTCGCCATCCCGTTGGTTTGAACCACAGCCGGACCTTGTCCCACCAGCTGCGCGTATGAAGGCTGTCGCGAAACAGCATGGACCAGTGCTGCAAGTTGGCTTTCACCGGATTCCACGTTTTCAGCGGCGTTGTGGTGCCATAATGGCAAGGATGCTCTGCCTCCTCCGGCTGCCAGCTGCCAAACATCCGATCCCAAATCACCAGCGTGCCGCCGAAGTTCTTGTCGATGTAAATTGGGTTCTTGGCATGGTGGACACGGTGACTTGAGGGCGTGGAAAACACACCTTCCATCAGGGGGATACGATCAATCGCCTGGGTGTGCAGCCAGAACTGATAGGCCTTCAGCAGCATAAATTGCACAAGGAACACTTCCGGCGGGCAGCCGAGGAAGGCGAGAGGCAGATAGAAGACCCACGAGAACGCATACTGAAACGCACTCTGCCGCAGCGCCGTGGTCAGGTTATACTCCTCACTTTGGTGATGCCCCACATGGGCGCCCCAAAGAAAATTGTAGGTGTGTGCAATGCGGTGGAACCAGTAATAGCAGAAGTCCACACCAAAGAAGAACAGGACCCATGTGGCCCAACTGGTTGAGCCAAAGTCAAACAGCCGATAAGATGACCACGCCCAGATAAACACCGAGAATGTAAAGGTTTTTAGCAGCGCATCTGAAACCAGCAGGCAAATGCCCATGGAAAGGCTGGCAATGTTATCGCTAAACCGGTGCAGGTCCCGCCCGCTCATGCGCAGGTAGGCGTATTCCATCAGCATAAAAAACAGAAACAGCGGAATAGCCAGCGCCGTCACATTATACTCTGCCATTTTATTCCCCCTCGCACTGCATTCCAAAAGAATGGTCGTGCAACAAAAAAGCGTCGAGCTGCAGGCCTGAGCGAATACCAGTAAAGGACCGCAAAGGCGCTTATGTTGACTTTAACGTAAAGGCAGAGAGATGGGCTGACAACACAATTCTGAGCTCATGAAAATGGCGATAAGTAGAAGTTTTGCAAGAAGATGCAGGAGTTTTACGCAGAACTAACATAAATGATTGCTGTCCAACATATTGATTTAAATGAACTAATGAAAATGACAGTGCGGTAACTGATCGCATTTTGAATATTTTTTCTGCAAATGATTTTTTTTGCGTTAAAAGTGCAATTACAGGGTAGGGTCCGCCTTGTCGGGCGACCTGAATATTCAAGGACCTTAGCTGGCTGTCCTTCACGGTTTTCGGTCATACACTCAGGGGACTGCAGGGGTATGGGCGCGCAGTAAAAGCAAGGGCTGTAGTTCAAAGAAAACAGAGTTTTCTGAACAATAAGAAAGAATTAACGGGAGACACCATGGCTGAACTGCTTATGTCAACACTTGCTGGCTTCATTATTGGAGCGATCTTCACCGCAATCAAACTGCCTATTCCCGCTCCACCAGTTCTGTCTGGTTGTGTAGCGATCCTTGGCGTTTGGGGTGGTCATCAGATCATGCTGCAGATCACTGAGCGCTTCTTCTCCTAAAGTGCGTTCGGTTTGATTGAGGCCAATCAAACCCTACAGCGTATCTCCGAAAAGTGGAAACCGGTTTTCGGATAAAGGTACGCAAAAACAAAGACTAAAGCAGTGCAAGTGTTTCAGCTTAAATGCAAACTGCTTTAAGTGTTCGCTGGAATAAAGAAGTGTTTACGGTCAAATTTCAAAAAGCGGTGCTGAAGTTCAGTGCCGCTTTTTTTGTGCTTGCATAATAAAGAAACAAAAATGTATATAAAAATAAAAATATTGTCATATGGAGTTTCCCATGAATATCCTCCTCATCTCAGGAAGCACCAGAGAAGGCTCGTTGAATAAGAGCCTGCTGGATGCGGCTGAAGAAGAAGCGCATAACCTGAACCATCAAACGACCAGCCTGCCGCACCAGCTTGCCTCTTTTCCCCTCTACCATTCCGATCTTGAAGCAGATGCCGCCGTTCAGAACCAGCTCTCGATGCTACGGCAACAGATTGAAGCTGCTGATGTAATTCTGATCTCCTCTCCCGAATACAACGGCTTCCACACCCCGCATCTCCATAACATATTCACCTGGGCGTCCAGGCGGGCAGCTGGCAAATCCCACTCCGTGCTTGAGGGAAAAGTGGTCAGTCTGCTAGCCGCCGCACCGGGTCCATTCGGGGGTGTAAGAATGCTTCCGCGTCTGGCGTCGTTTGCAGCTGACCACGGTTGTTGGGTGCATCCGCGATATGTCGCTGTCGGTAATATGGCATCAAAGACCAATGACGACGGTCAGCTAACCTGTTCGGAGACAAGACAAAAACTGCGCAATCTAATCAGCCAGACCTGCAAAATGGCCGAACCTGTAAAGATCACAGAGCCTGCCTGAACAGACCTGCTGCATCTCAGAAAAAGACAAACCCGGTGTCTCAAACGCCGGGTTTCTTTATGCCTGATTGCTTAGCCGGTGGGCAATCTGATCAAACAATGGGCAGTATTATCGATTTCTTGGATCCTCCTTCAATGAGTTACATCCGGAAATATACACATATTCATCAATGAGTTATCAGAAGATCGGTGCGTCATCGTTAGTTTGGCATGCCCCTTGCGAATGTGCCGACCAACAGAGTTTGCACAGACAGCGCGCGGAGAGGGGGCGGCTACAGAAACTCACAGTGCCACGTTTGGAGAGGCGGGCCTTAAGGCTTACGGCAAGTGAATTTCTAATCCGCGCGCGAGGGGAGATGAACCATCAGTCATCTCCCCTTCGCATTCCAGAATTGGGGTTGCGTTCGTATGTGCGTTGCTTTGCGTTATTTATGTGTTTCTAGCGTTGAATTGGAAAAACCATGGAGCTTCTTCGCTCTTTTGATGCCACACTCATTTTTGGTTTTATCGTCACCTTCATGGCGCTCAATTTCACACCCGGTCCCGCGGTCCTGAAAGTGGTTGGCGACAGCATCACAAACGGTATTGGTAAAACCCACGCCAGCATGGCGGGTGTGTTCGGAGCCAACCTCATGTATGCGCTCCTCGCTGCGGGAGGCATGAGCGCGCTGCTGCTGTCTTTCCCGGTTCTGTTTGAGACGGTCAAATGGATTGGCGTAGCTTATCTATTGTATCTTGCATATGGCTCTTTCAAAGCCGCTTTCTCAGCCTCGCTGGGCGAAGCAAAAGAACAGAAGCCAGCATCCACTCTGAAGCTGTTCCTCACCTCATTCGCAATGCAGGGTGCAAATCCGAAATCCGTCCTGTCATTTGGCGCAATGCTGCCTGTGTTTGCTGGCGAAGGTGATGGCATGGCCCTGCGCATGATGGCACTGGCCGTCTTCAACATCGCGCTCGAATATCCGGCACTGCTGTTTTACGCTTATCTCGGAACTCGGGCCTCCAAATTCGCAGTCTCCGCCCGTTCTCGCGCAGCTATGGATGCCTTCGCCGGCACAGCATTGGCCGGAGCAGCCTACATGATCTCCAAAAGCACGCTGAAAACACAGTAAGTGGTCTCTGATGACGTCAACCAAGAATTGAACTGTCAATATCTTACTTAGTGTGCTGATTGTAACTGATCAGTTTTGCAACAAATGCTTTCATTCAGATCGAGATTTCTGTCGATTTGATTTGAGGAGCATACTTTGACCGTTGAAAACGTACGTGCAGCCATCACTCAACTTGGAGTTTTTCAGTCCGACGGCAGCGCCAAGCTGGATTTTGACTTAGAGACTTCCCACCGGACCTTGCTGAGTAACAAGCACAAACTTGTTGTCAGTGATGCCTCCGGTATATCGGGCAGTTCCCAGCCAGACTTAAAGCAGGAAGCTGGCGTTTATAAAAAACTGGATAAACTGGTTAGCTTGATTGAGAAAAATCAGGGTGGTTTGGATCGAGCCTCTGATTTGCACAAACTTTCAAACCTTCATAAACTGGTCTCTCAGTCGCAGACACTAACCAATGCCCATCGTGCGTCTATCGCAGGCCGTTTAGAAAGCCTTGATGTGCTGGCCAATCTTGCAGATGACAAAGCTCACCATAAGCAGGCAAGCTGGGAGGGAAGCCAGTACGCTCAATTTGCCCAGTCCGTCCAGGCTCGTACTGGAGGGAAAGTTGATGCTCTCTCTGAAAAGCTCTTATACGGCGAAACTGGAATTAAAACGCAGAGTGAAGTCCTGCGCGAGGTAAAATCCGGTCTTGATCTTTCAGTTCTTGATGAAAGGCGCGCCCATGATTTCCTGTCGGATTTAGAAAAGAAAGCTGACGCAGGTCAGTCAGTGAACATTCCCAAGTATTATCACTGTACTAAAGAGGATGGCCTGTTTGGTGTTGCCTCTGAAGGGAAAATTAAAAAAATACAGCCAAGGTCAGGCACGGGTGCAACAGGTGCATGGGTTTCTACTAACCCTCAAACCAAAGCCTATGGACGGAATATTTATGCGCTCTCTGCCCGCTTAGATTACCTAAATTCTCCAGCTAATCTTCCAACCAACGAAGTAATGAAACTATCATCAAACCAAAGTGGTGGTACTGATATCGGACTGCAGCAACATATCTATATCTCAGAGCAAAACTCTCAGAGCGTAGCCAACACAGCCCTTTCGCTGATCGGTGTTGATGATCGCTTACCAAACTTCGATAGCAAAAAGGAGACCCTTGCGTTGACACTCGGAAATGAGTTGCGTTTTGAGACACCTGAAGGAAGAGAGGACTTTGCAGTGTTTAAAACATCAACAGTCCTCAAGATGCAACAGTTGATAATAGCCAGCCAACCGCCACTGACAACAGAAGCTTGGAAAGCGGTATGATTAGCAACCGGTGGCTGCTCGCTTCAAGGTGTTTGAAGAAAAGATGAGTAGAGTTTTCTTCAAAGAGACCATGGAAAAGCTTTCGGCCTCATGGCAGGGTGCCTATTGCCGTGAGTTAGACGATGCCAGTTGGCTTCTTGTTTTCTCGCAAGACCTGACGGCCTCAGCAGATTATTGTCCATTTACTGAGCAGCTGGTTCTCTTCGCTCCAGTTATCACGTTGGACTCGCAAACCAGAAATGCCAATTTTCTGCTGCGCTTGCTCAATGCAAACTTCAGTTGGGATGAGACAAAGGGCGCATGCTTTGCAATCGAGCAAGATATCGTTGCTTTGGTGTGGCGCCATCCGCTCAAAGCGTTGGAGCATGTAGAACTGCAAGATGCACTTTCTTCTTTCTCCGAGACGGTAAGCAACTGGAAACCCAGATTAGCAGATGTTGAACAAACAGCAGAAATGACCGCAAGTTCAGTCCCTGATAATGGACTGATATGCTGAGGCAGCTAATCAGTCATTAAGAAACCCCAGAGCCTTCTCATTAAAGAGCGCTGGGGTTTCAAACATCAGAAAGTGGCTCCCACCATCGGCCTCGCGGATCACCTCAAGAGAGGCATTGTGCATCGTCTCCGCGATGAACTGCTGTGAAGCCAGCGGATGCCAACTGGCCTCGCCTGTAAACACCAGAGTGCGCTGGTGAATGTTAGGCAAAAAGGCCCGCCAGTCTTGCATCATGAGGTTTTCGATAAGAGCAGCAGCATGCACGCGGGGCAATGTCAGGTTCTCGGCTGCCAATGCGCGCAAGGCAGCATCACTAACCTTGCTGGTGAACATTCCGCTAATAATCTCAAGATGATCCTCAACACTGCGGGTCCTGCGAATAGCCACCACCATCTCATCAAGTGACTCCAAAGTGGGGTGGATAGAACCTGCCTCGTTGATCTCTTGTTGTGTCCAGGAGGGCCGTGCCATGAGGGCCGCTGGTTCGTCGATAAAAATCAGACGGCGCGCAGGGCGTTCAGCCCCGAACATATCAAGATATGCCCAGAGCATGGCGACGGAAAGCGAATGGCCAACCGCGTCGAAATCGCGAAGGTCCAAGGCCTCAACCACATCAAACAGATCCTTGGCAAACCGATGGATCCGATAACCATCCGTGGGCTTTTGTGATGCGCCGTGCCCCCGGTTCTCAAGAGCATAAACCGTATGGCCCTGGCAAAAGTCGGCGAACTGTCCTTCATATACAGATGCCGTCTGGCTCCAGCCACCCAGCAAAAAGACAGGCCGTCCTTGCCCGCCTGTCAGATAGGAGAGTTTCACCCCATCTCGGGTCCGTACACTCTTGCGTTCCATCCTCTTTGGCCTTTCGCAGACAACTCAACACGCTCTTGCAAGTATAGAACCCAACACGTTTCCCAGCCGCAAATGAGGTCTTAATCGCGAAGTGAGGAGCGCCACCTTGAATAACTGGTCCTAAATTTTACAGGCTGATCGCCTATCAGCCGGAAAGCTCTAACAACCACCATGCCTTGCTCCGGTATTGATGCAACAAGGTAGGTGACCGCGTTGGAAAACAGAATTGCAGTCAAAGACTTACACAACCTGAAAAGTTTGTGAGGGATTTGTCATCATGAGCGATCGTGTAAGTTTCAGCTGTGCAAAATAAAGTAACTATCCGCGAACTTTGAAAGTAATACCAATTCAAAATTATGGATTTATTTGTCTGCCAAGGTGTTGACAGGCCCAGCCAAGTAGAAGCTATGCTACTGCGTGTTCTTTAGGAAATGAAACCTGATTTTCTAACAAGGACAGTCGCAAATTCAAGCAGTTAGAGCATGCGCTCAGGCGACCCGTTGCCTTTGGTGTGCTCACTGCAACATCCTGAAATTGGTGAGGAGACGTGGGCATGGAAGCTGCTGCCTGTGCTGATACTACAATCAGAATGGAAACATGGAGAACGGAGGATCGGCAGATCAACTGCATCCTCTCTGCCAAGTGCGATGCACCCATCTCCAACTACACTTTGTGCTTCAGCATGCTTGCGCCCTGTGAGGTGGTTGAAGGTGCCACTGTCAAGAAAATGACTGCGGGCTACATAGAGCTTGGCTTTGACAGAGATGTACTGGGAACAGGGCAGGCTCTGGCGTTCACGCTCAAATATAAGCGAAGCATGAACCCCTCCAACCGCAGCTGGCTGCCAAAAGGCGCTTACCTGCGCATGGAGGATGGCAGCATTGCGCCAGTCCAGCTCGCCCCGCGCGGCATTGATCAGGCCTTCACCACCAAACTGCCTGAACAACAGGCCGATCCCACATCCCGCGAATTGATGCTTGTCCCAGCCCCGCAAAGCTGGCAGCCCTCCGGTGACGCGCTGGACGTAAGCGCAGGTTACAAGCTGGACCGTTCTTGGGATGCCGAAGGCGAGGCCGACAGCACGGACGCTGTGGAGGCCCTTGCAGAGCGCAACAACATTGGTCCGTTCCTATCTGAGGATGGCGTTGCGCTTCGCTTTACCAAAAACGAAGAACTCGCCGAAGACGCCTACGAACTGACAATCACGCCAGAGGGCATCACACTCTCTGCATCAGCGGCAGCCGGTGCTTTTTACGGTTCCATCACACTGCTCAACCTCAAGCTGATCTACGGTGGAACCATCCCTTGCGGCCAGATTTCCGATGCACCACGGTTTGAATGGCGCGGCCAGCATCTGGATTGCGCACGCCACTACTACGAGCCGGAGACACTGCTTCGGCTTGTCGATATGCTGGCCTTGTTCAAACTCAACCGCTTCCACTGGCACTTCTGTGATGATGAAGCCTTCCGTCTGGAAGTGGACAGCTATCCGGAACTTTGGAAGAAGTCAGGCATGCGCGGTGAAGGTCGTGTCGTACCGGGCATTTACGGTGCAGCAGACGGACCACAAGGCGGCACCTATTCCAAAGCCTTCGCCAAGCGACTGGTGGACCACGCCAAAGCATTGAACATCGAAATCCTGCCGGAAATCGAAGTTCCAGCTCACTCCTGGGCGGTTCTTCAAATCCACCCGGAACTGCGCGATGCTGCGGATGAAAGCGGTGAAATCTCCGTCCACGGCTACCTGAACAACACTATCAATCCCGCCTTGCCAGAAGCATGGACCTATATGGAAGCGCTGGCCAGGGAAATCTCTGGCATCTTCCCGTTTGCTCACTTGCACCTTGGCTGTGATGAGCGCCCGCCAGCAGCATGGACCAGGTCTCCTGCCATCGAACAGTTGAAGGCAGAGCAGGGCCTCAAAACAGCGGATGATGTGCAAGGCTGGATGATGGACAAGCTGGCGTTGTATGTGCGCTCGCTGGGCGTACGCCCCGCAGCGTGGGAAGAAGCGGCCAAAGGTGCCAATGGAGGCATCAACAATGACTCCATCCTGTTCTCGTGGACACAACAAGGACCGGGGCTGGAAGCAGCCCGTAAAGGATACTCGGTGGTGATGACCCCAGCTGCGCACGCCTATTGGGACATTGCACCTTCCAGCAACTTCAACGAGATGGGCCTCAACTGGGCCGGCATCACCAGCCTTGCAGACAGTGTGAGCTGGGATCCGGTGCCGGAAAATGAGCCCGAGCTGGAAGACAAGATCATCGGCGCTCAGGGTTGCCTGTGGTCAGAGGTCGTCCTGCGAGACGCCAACATGGAAACCATGATGACTCCGCGCATTCTGGGTATTTCTGAAATCGGCTGGGCGACCCGCGCCAACAAACCGGATGCAGATGAGATCACACAAAAGGCTGCGTGCTACAGCAAGCTGTTCTCTGCCATCGGGTGGGGTCAGGATGTAAGGGACTAAACAGCAAAAGCCCCGCTTATGGTCTATGATGCGGGGCTTTCGACATCTCAGACGTTGCGCAATTCTGCAACAAAATCATAGATATCACCGCGATAAACGCCTATGGTCAACTCGATCGCCCGGCCACTCGCCAGATAAGCCGTGCGGTCAATGTAAAGCGCCGCATCCCCTTCACAAACTTCCAGCAAGTCAGCTTGCTCTTCTGTCAGCTTGCAGGCGGAGATACGCTGGATAGCACGGGAAGGGCGCATACCGTTCAAAGACAATTTCTCATAGAGAGACGTTTCAATCCGTGACGGATCAGGCACAAACTCGGTTGAGAGCGAACTGGTCTCAATTGCTAACGGAATACCATCCGCACGGCGCAGACGGGTAATCCGCGAAACCTGACCGTCAGACGCAAGCCCAAGCGCAACAATTTCCTCAGGTGAGGGAAGGTAAATCCCGCAGGACAGTGTCTCGGAGGAGGATGTCTTCCCGCGCCGCTGCATGTCCTCGGTAAAGCTGGTAAGCGCCGACAAGGACTGTTCCATGCGCTTCATCTGCGGAGCCACATAAGAACCTGAGCCTCGGCGCTGAATCACCAGACCATCCACCACCAACTGCGAAATGGCCTTGCGAATCGTCACGCGGGACAGCCCGGTCAGTGTCGCCAGCTCACGCTCGGCTGGCAGAGTGGTCGCTGCTGCTAACCGTCCATCTTTAATGGCAGATTCAAGGTGTCGGTAAAGCTGTAAGTAGCGTGGACCGCCACTCCTCTGCTGCCAGGATGTCGTTGAGAACAGATCGGTATGGGTATCTTCTTGTGCGCTCATTCTGCTCTTCTTTATGTGAATCCGTATTATCTATAATACCTTTTTGATACCAATGCAAAACAATACCGATGGGATACCAATGAAAGAAATGAAGCTTATCCCCTTGCGATTTTCTTGAAAAATCGGAGTTTTTTCGTCCGAAACAGAAATATTTCACAGGAGGTACTGAAATGGTAGACAAATGGATTTGTTTTGGTATTATTTTGGTGCTCGCAAAAAACACGCGGTTCGTCTCCCTGGCGATAACAAGACGCAAGCGGCGAGTGACAAGCGATCACCTTTGGGAATTGGGGAGAGCGCATGACACATGCGTCAGGGGACCTGCTGCCTTATCAGGGCGAGCGCGGCGGTTCGGCACAAAAGAAACAAGGGATGCTGCAAGGGCTCATGCGCTCACAGGCAACCTTTGCATGGCTACTGATTGCTCCGGCAGCATTGTATCTCGTATTAGTCGTGGCCTGGCCGCTGGTAGAGACAGTCCGTTTGTCTTTCACCAACGCCAACATTGGCGGCGAAGCCTACATCGGCACTGCCAACTATGAGAAGCTGCTCAGCTCTCGCAAATTCGGTCAGACAGTGTCCAGAACGTTCTATTGGATGTTCCTGTCTGTCTCATTCAAAATCATTTTCGGCCTGATCGGTGCAACGCTGCTCAACGCGGCAATTCCGGGGCGGGCGCTGTTCCGCATGCTGGTCATGCCGCCGTGGATCGTGCCTGTTGCGATTGGCTGTTTCGGCTGGTTGTGGCTCTACAACGGCCACTTCGGCATCATCTCAGGAGCCTTGCAATACGTAGGCATTCTGGATGGCCCGTTTGAGTTCCTCGCCTACAAGCAAAGCGCGTTTTACTCCGCTGTTGTGACCGATGTTTGGGTAGGCCTGCCTATGGTGACCATCTTCATGCTGGCAGCCATGCAGGGCGTGCCGCGCGATCTTTATGAAGCAGCCTATGTGGACGGGGCGTCCCGATGGTACCGCTTCCGCCGCATCACCATTCCGCAAATCTTGCCGGTGATCATCACCATGTCGATCCTGTCGATCATCTGGACCTTCAACTCCTTTGAGATCATCTGGATCTTGACGGAAGGCGGCCCGCGCAACGCAACCACAACGCTGATCATTGACACCTACAAGATGGCCATTGCTAACTTCAAGTTCGGGCAGGGGGCAGCCCGTGCTGTGATCGTGGTGACACTGCTTAGCGTGTTCTCGCTGGTCTATCTGTTCGCACTTCACCAGATCAAAAAACGTTTCGAGGCAGCCTAAAATGATGGATCGTTACTCGCTGCCACATAAAGTATTTCTCTACTTCTGCGTGGTGCTATTCCTCGGCTTCATTCTGCTGCCGTTTTTTGAGATGTTCATGACCTCGCTGCGGCCACTGGAACACCTGTTCCGCTCGCCCTATCAGTTCTGGTCAGACGACTTCTCGTTCAAAGCCTACTCCCAGATGTGGGAGACAGTGCCAATGCTGCCGCGCTACATCGCAAACAGCATGCTGATCTCCATCTCGGTGACAGCTCTGGCTTTGGCCTTCGTCATTCCCGCCGCTTATGCCTATGCCCGGTTTGATTTCAAAGGCAAATCACTCAGCCTCGGCATCTTTCTGGCGGTTAACATGTTCTCCGGTGCTGTCCTGCTTATTCCGCTGTACAAGCTCCTGAGAAACTACGGCCTGCTGAACACCTATTTCGCCATGATTGTTCCCGGTGCAGCGTTTCTGGTGCCAATGGGAATCTGGCTCCTGAAATCCTATCTGGAGAAAATCCCGCGCGAACTGGAAGAAGCAGCTTTCATGGATGGCGCCAGCCGTCTGTACACTCTGCGCCGCGTTGTTCTGCCTTTGGCGGTTCCCGGTCTCATTGTCGTGGGTGTGGCTGTGTTCCTGTCAGCCTACGCACAGCAGTTCTTGTTCGCTATCACGTTCAACAGCGTCAAGGAGTTCATGCCTCTGCCAGCGGGCATCCTCGAGTTCATTGGCTATCAGTCAGTCAAATGGAACCAGATGATGGCAGCAAGCATTGTTGGAATACTGCCCGTACTCGTAATTTTCCTATTTTTACAGCGCTACTTGGTGGCCGGCCTCACAGCCGGTGCGATCAAGGAGTGATTTTCAAAAGTGTCAATGGTTACTACTGGGAGGAGAAACCATGAGAACCAAACTACTATTTGCAGCGGCTGCAGGGGCAGGCGCAATGATGGCAGCAACATTTGCACAATCAGCTGAGCTACATTTCATCCGTTGTGGGGACAACGGGTTGGATGAAGATCGCAAGGTTATCGCTGCATTCGAAGCTGCCAATCCAGGCAACACAGTCAACATGGAAAGCCTTCCATGGGGTACCTGTCAGGATAAGTCTCTGAAACTTGCATCTGCTGGCAGCCCGCCATCTGTGTCGTACATGGGCTCTCGTACGCTCAAACAGCTGGCAGACAACAACCTCGTTGTTGACGTGAAGATCTCAGAAGATCAGCAGAAAGCCTATCAGCCAGGCGTTTTGAACACCGTGAGCTATCGCGACAAGTTCTGGGGCTTCCCGCGTGCATTTTCCACCAAGGGTCTGTTCCTCAACTGTGACATCTTCGAGGAAGCCGGTCTTGCATGTGAAGCACCAAAGACCTGGGACGAAATGTATGCGGCTGCGAAGACCATCAAGGACAAAACTGGTAAAGCAGGTGTCGGTCTGACGGGCAAAGACTTCGACAACACCATGCACCAGTTCCTGAACTACCTGTATTCCAACGGCGGTCAGGTCATCGATCCATCCACCAACGAAATCACTCTGGATTCCAAGAACACTCTGGAAACTCTGAAGTTCTACGGCAAGCTGGTGGAAGTTGCTCAGGAAGGCCCAACCGCATTTGAACGCACGCAGGTCCGCGATCTGTTCAACGACAACAAAGTCGGCATGTACATCGACGGCCCTTGGGCACGCGGTCAGCATAAAGAAGGCATCACCACCAAGGCTGCACCAATTCCAGCAGGTCCAAGTGGTGTCAGTGGTACGCTTCTCATCACCGACTCCCTCGCTGTCTTCAAAGGCTCTGGCCATGAAGAACTGGCGATGGAATTTGCGCGCATGATGACCACAGGCGACTCTCAGTACACACTGGACAAACCAGACGGTTGGGGTCTGACACCAATCCTGAAATACGAAGAGCTGGGCTACGAGAAGCCTTACTACATGGATGACCCATACTGGGCAGTCTTTGTAGACTCCATCCCAACTGGTGGTCCGGAGCCTCTCTTTGTTGATTACAAAGCGATGCAGACAACCATCAACTCCATGATTCAGGGCATCATCCTGAAAGACGATACCGCTGAAAACCTAGTGGCAATCGCCGCTGAAGAACTCGAAGAGTTCAAGTAAGCAAAACCCGGAGAGGCTGGCGACAGCCTCTCCCCGTTCATTAGTGCGAGAAGACGAATATTATGGCCACGCTCCAGCTACAAAACATCGAAAAATCATTTGGACCAACAACCGTGTTGAAAGACGTCAACCTGTCCATTGAGGATAAGGAATTCGTCGTCTTCGTTGGCCCTTCTGGCTGCGGAAAAACAACGCTCCTGCGGATCGTGGCAGGTTTGGAAATAGCCTCTGAAGGCTCCATCATCATTGATGGCAAAGACGTTTCCGATGACCACCCTATTGACCGTGGCATCTCCATGGTGTTCCAAAGCTACGCGCTCTATCCTCACCTCTCAGTTTTCGAAAACATCGCCTTTCCGCTGCGCGTAGCAAAACGCCCGGAAGAGGAGATCAAGGACCGCGTCAACAAGGCCGCCGCTATCCTGCAACTGGAAGAGCGCCTGAACCACAAGCCGGGACAGCTCTCCGGTGGTCAGCGCCAGCGTGTTGCCATTGGCCGCTCTATTGTTCGCAATCCAAAAGTGTTCCTGTTTGACGAGCCGCTCTCAAACCTTGATGCAGCGCTGCGCGGGGACATGCGTGTGGAACTCTCCAAGCTCCATAAAAGCCTAGACACCACAATGATTTACGTCACCCACGATCAAGTGGAAGCCATGACCATGGCCGACCGCATTGTGGTGCTCAACGGCGGTGTGGTGGAACAGTGCGGCACCCCGATGGACCTGTACCTGCGCCCGCGCAACAAATTCGTGGCTGGCTTCATCGGCCATCCAAAAATGAACTTCCTGCCCGCCATCGTCAGCTGCGTTGAAGATCGCATGCTGCACGTGAAACTTGCCAATGGTGGTGTCATGAGCATGCCAGTGTCGTCTGAGGGCGTGAAGGCCGGTGACAATGTGGATATTGGCATCCGCCCTGAGCATATGCAGCTTGATGAGAATGGACCAGTTTCCATGCATGTAGAAGTGCTGGAGCGCTTGGGAGCGCATTCCATCGCCTACGGTAAAGTAGAGGGTGACGGTGCGTTTTGTGCATCTTTGCCAGGCATGGCAGAGATCCCTGAAGGCACATCTATAAAACTCAGTATCAAGCCGGAGGATGCCTACGTCTTTGACGAAAAAGGTATTGCACTGCAACGCCTTGGTGCTCTGGAACTCGCATAGGAGAAACACATGCGTATCATCGTTGTTGGTTTGGGTTTGCGAGCTGTCAGTGTTCTGGAAAGACTGCAGGCTCACATGAGTGAAGCGGAAGTGGTGGCCTATGTAGACCCCAAACCGCACCAGATTGAACGCCTCAGAAACCACGAGGCCATCAAGCCTTATGGCACGCTGGAAGAGATGCTGGCTGGTGAAAAGGCGGACCTGTTGTTCGTCAGCTCTCCAAACCATATGCATCTGGAGCACATCCGCCTCGGGCTGGAAGCTGGCATCCGCATGTTTGCAGAAAAGCCTGTTGTGATCTCCATGAGCGAGACCATGGAACTGGCAGAGCTGCTTTCCAAACACGGTGCAGATCAGGTGCTCATCGGTCTGGTTCTCCGCTACGCCCAGCATGCAAGAGATCTGCGCGCAGCGCAGGCGGCTGGCCAGATCGGTGATGTGGTTTCCATTGAGGCCAACGAGCATATTGCGCCGTATCATGGGGCTTTCTTCATGCGTGACTGGCGCCGTCATGAAAAATACTCCGGCGGCTTTATGCTGGAAAAATGCTGCCACGATCTTGATATCTACAACATGGTGACCGGCTCACGCCCAAGCCGTGTAGCCAGCTTTGGCGGCAGAAAGTCCTTTGTCCCAAGCAATGCACCAGCAAAAGAAACAGATACGAAAGTGTATCATGTTAAAGAGTCCATCTGGGAAGCTGCGGAAGACCCGTTCCTCTCTGATGGAGATATCGTTGATCACCAGACCGCGATCCTCGAATACGAGAGCGGCGCCACCATGGCCTTCCACACCAACATCAACGTACCGGACGAACACCGCCGGTTCTGCGTGATTGGCACCAAGGGCATGGCAGAAGGTGACTTCGTGCGTGGTTACCTGAAAGTAACTGATGCCCACACCCGCGGCACATTGGTGGACGAAGATTACAACAAGTCCATTGACCGCCCCGGCGCGCACTACGGCGCTGATGACATGATGTGTCAGGACCTCTGCGCCTATCTGCGCGGTGAAATGGACAGCCTGCCAGTTTCCGTCGTGGATGCGCTGGAAGCAGGCGTTGCCGCACTGGCACTGGATCAGGCGCGCACAACTGGTCAGGTCGTGGACCTGACGTCCTATTGGCAGAAATTCGACAGTTTCAACCTGCGGGAAACCGCAGCAACAACAAAAAAGATGGAATCAATACAGTGACCAAACTCCCCGGCGCGTACATGCGCGCTGAGATAGATCAGGCAATTCCGGCATTCGCAGAAGGGGTCCGTCAGGACCTCACTGAGAGTGTCAAAGCAGCAGCGCTGGACAAGCTCGACACGTTCTACACCATTGCGCGTGGAAGCTCAGATGCAGCCGCCAACCTGATCTCCTATGAACTGATGGCTGAACTGCAAAAGCCGGTAACAACACTGCCGCCCTCTGTGTTCAGTCTGGGGAATGGATTGCAGTTGGGCAATGCTGGCGCCCTTATTTTCTCCCAATCCGGAGGAAGCAAAGATCTGGCCAGTGCTGCAATCGGGTTCAAAAACGGCGGCGGCAAAACGCTCGCCATCACCAACACACCGGGTTCTCCGTTAGCAACTGAGACGGACGCCTGCGTTGATATCAAAGCAGGGCTGGAACAAGCCGTTCCAGCCACCAAAACAGTCATCTGCACCATTGCCGCTGGAATGGCTATGCTGGCCGCGCTCAAACCAGACTACGCCAAAGCCTGTGAAGCAGCAGCAAAAGCCATGCTGGCCAGCGCTGAGGCGAAACTTGAGCAGGCTGACGAGATCATTGAAGCCGTGAAATCCACACCGCATGTGTATGTGATCGGACGCGGGTGTGGCTTTGGTGCAGCGCAGGAAGTTGCGCTGAAACTGAAGGAAACAACAGCCATTCATGCAGAAGCGTATTCCGCTGCTGAAGTGCTGCACGGCCCGCTGCAACTGGCCACAAAACCGCTCTGTGTCCTCATCCTGGATACGGGGGAAGAGGTCAGCAACCAGAGCCTGAGCCTGGCTGAAGAGCGGTTCCGCTCTGTCGGCGCAAATGTTTTTCGCCTGACACCAGAAACCGTTGGTGCGCAGGGCCTTACCCCCGCAGCAAGCTCGGCCATGCTGCTGCGTGCATTGTACCCAGTGATTTTGGAAACTGCTCTCCAGTTGGGTCTGGATCCAGACCAACCGGAAACACTTTCTAAGGTAACTTTAACTATTTGATTTTATGAAGGAATGCTGCGATGGTCGATCTGACCAAATGGGCAACTACGCGCGAAATTCAGGCGCAACCGCAAATCTGGGCAAGTTGGGGACAGGAATTCGCTGCGCGTCTGAGTGATCTGAGCGAATGGGTTGCCAACTCCGGAGCCACGGAAGTCTGGTTCTGCGGGGCAGGCACATCCGCCTATATTGGCGACCTTCTGTGCAGAGCGCTGGACGCAACCTCCGTTCTTCCAATGCGCTCCGTTCCTTCAACAGATCTTGTCAGTGCCCCGCACGTGTTTAAACGCAATGGCGTGATCCCGCTGGTTGTCTCTTTTGGTCGTTCCGGCAACTCCACCGAGTCCATCGGCACGCTGGACTTGCTGGACGCGATCTTCCCCGAAGCGCCACGGCTTAACATCACCTGCAACAAGGACAGCGCTCTGGCAACCCGCCAGCCTGCTTCAAAGGCCAGCCAACGCGTGATCGTTCTGCCAGATGAATGCCACGACAGCGGCTTCGCTATGACCTCCAGTTTCACCACCATGATCCTGACAGCCATGGCAGTGTTTGGGCAGGAAACGCCGGAAGAATTTACCGCCAACATCCACGAGATCAGCCATGCAGCTGAGATTGTTCTGGCTGCAGCGGATCAATTGGCAGGCAAACTCACCATCCCACAGCGCGCCGTCTTCGTAGGCTCCGGCCCGCTTGCCTTTGTTGCCCGCGAAAGCGCGCTGAAGGTGATGGAACTCGCTGCAGGCAAAATCCCGTCTATCTGGGATAGTTCCCTCGGCTTCCGGCATGGACCAAAGTCTTTTGTTGATGCACAGACCACGGTCTTCGTGTTCCTCTCCAACCACCTGCATTCCCGCCGCTATGACGAAGATCTGGCAGACGAGGTGAGGGCGCAGTTTGGCGAGCACACGGTCATCGCCATTGGCAACTCTGCGAAGGCAGATGTGCACATTCCATGCAAACTGGAGGATGGCTGGATGTCTGTGCTCCATGTACTTATTGCCCAATGGCTGGGTGTGGCATGGTCTGATCAGCTTGACTTCAACGTCGACAATCCGTTTGAAGGGCAGGGCACGCTGACCCGCGTTGTCTCGGGCGTCAAGCTCTACGCATTGGAAGAGGCCTGATATGGTTCGAGCTGGCGGCATTGATCTGGGCGGCACCAAAATTGAGGCAACCGCTTTTGATAGTGATTGGGCTGTGGTTGAAACCAAACGCATTCCAACCCCTCAGGATTCCTACGAAAATCTGGTTGATGCCCTCTGTGAGATGGTCGTGTGGCTGGAAGAAACCGCAGGCTCAAAAGGCTTGCCGGTTGGCGTCGGTATTCCCGGCTTCCATTCCAAACGAACCGGCAAGTTCCTCACCGCCAATCTGCTGGCCTCAGGCCGCACCGTCCATCAGGACCTGATCGATAAACTGGGCAGAGCCGTCGCATTTGAAAACGACTGCAACTGCTTTGCCCTCTCTGAAGCCATGCTCGGCGCTGGGCGCAGCTACGCCAGCGTCTTCGGCCTGATCATCGGCACAGGCGTCGGCGGAGGCTATTGCTCCAACGGCACGTTGATCTCGGGTCTGAATGGCGCGGCTGGAGAATATGGTCACCTCGGCATTCCCTACATGACTATGAAGGAACTCGGGCTCGACGGCATCCAATGCGGCTGTGGTCGCACCGGCTGCTTTGAGACCTATCTGGCTGGCCCCGGAATGCGCCGCCTCGCCAAACATGTCACCGGCAAAGAAGAGGATGCAAAGACCATCACCACCGCCGCAGCTTCAGGCGATCCGCAGATGCAAGAGGTCTTACGCATGTGGGCACACATCGCAGCTGAACTGGTTGCGGCGCTTCAATGCACGGTAGATCCGGACTGCATTGTGCTCGGTGGTGGCCTTTCCAAAATCCCGAACATTGATCGTCTCATTGCGCAAGCTCTGCCCGGCCATTTGCTGGACCAGACTGAACCGCCGGAAATCCGTGTTGCAGAATATGGCGATAGCAGTGGTACACGCGGAGCAGCGCTTGCTGCTGTCCAAAACTATCAAATACTGGAGGAGCCGTCATGAGCAACCCTTTGCTTGAGGTGATCACTGCCAACCGCGCAGGCGCCAGAGCCGCGCTTCCCTCCATCTGCTCCGCTCAGCCGGATGTCATCCTTGCCTCCGCTCTGCTCGCAGCAGAAAAAGGCACGACCCTGCTACTGGAAGCGACCAGCAACCAAGTCAATCAGGACGGCGGCTACACAGGCATGAAGCCAGCCGACTTTGTCAGCTACGTCAAAAGCATTTGCGTAACTGCCGGATTGCCGGAGGACGCGCTCATCCTCGGCGGTGACCATCTCGGCCCGCAAGCATGGCGCTCTATGTCAGCCGATCAGGCCATGGCAAAAGCCAAGGAGTTGATGAAAGCCTACGTTCAGGCCGGCTTCACCAAAATCCATCTGGATTGCTCCGAAGGGTGCGCAGGCGAAGAGGCTCAGGTCGGTGACGAACTCAGCGCCAGCCGTGCTGCGCAATTGGCTGCTGTTTGCGAAGAATATGCACCAGACCCAAGCCGTCTCAGTTACATCGTCGGTACGGAAGTTCCTCCTCCCGGAGGCGCGCGTGAAGAAGGCGAGGCTCATATCATTGAGCCAACCCCACCCGCGCGTGCTTCCCGTACCTTGCAAATGCATTTTGAGAAGTTCGATGAGCTGGGCCTGCAGGATGCAAAAGGCCGTATCTGCGGTCTCGTCGTGCAGCCGGGCGTCGAGTTCTCACCCTTCCACATCGATCATCTACCCGCTGATGACGGCAAAGCTCTGCGAGCAGCGCTTGACGCGTTCCAGAACGTTGTGTTCGAAGCGCACAGCACCGACTACCAGCTGGACAATGCGTTCCCACGCCTTGCCAACATGGGCTTTGCGATCCTGAAAGTCGGCCCTGCGCTCACCTTCGCCTACAGGCAGGCTATCTATGCGCTGGACCAGATGCTGGACTGGCTGGAAGAGGACAAGCGCACTGCGCCAAAAATCTCAAAGATTCTGGAAGCTGAAATGCTGTCAGAGCCCAAGTACTGGCGCTCCCACTATCAGGGATCTGATCAGGAACTGCGCCTGCTGCGCCACTTCAGTTATGCAGATCGCATCCGGTATTACTGGCCTCAGGAGAAGGTGCAGGATGCCCTTAAGGCACTCTTTGCTGCCCTCCAAACCCATGAGATTCCAAAGGTACTGCAGCTTCAACTGTTTGCATCTCGCACTG
The DNA here is from genome assembly GCF_001623165.1 of Pseudovibrio sp. WM33. Lineage (NCBI taxonomy): Bacteria > Pseudomonadati > Pseudomonadota > Alphaproteobacteria > Hyphomicrobiales > Stappiaceae > Pseudovibrio > Pseudovibrio sp. WM33. Next base: position 57,830 of record NZ_LMCK01000048.1, on the reverse strand, counting down.
TTGAACGTGCACGGGCTTTGCAGCGCCATGGTTTTGGCATAGAGAAGGCGCTGGTGCTTGCTGAAATCCAGCAGGCATTGGACCCATATTTCTTTGAGAGAGTTGAGGCACCTCAGCTTGAGGAGGCTCTATGAGCACCGCACCGGGCAACCAAGATATCTGGCTGTGTCCAGATAAGCTGTTTGACGGCCAGAACCTGCTGACCGATACCGCCATTCATCTCGTGGATGGCAAATGCGCAGGCTTGTCTTCAGCAGACCAGTTGCCCGTCGATGCGATCGTGAAAAAGCTCTCTGGCCTCATTACACCGGGCTTCTTTGATATCCAGATCAACGGTGGCGGCGGTGTTCTTTACAACACCTCTCCATCACCCGAAGGTCTGGCTGCTATTGCAGCGGCGCACCGCCAATTCGGCACCACAGCCTTGCTGCCAACAGTCATCACCGACGCGCCAAATGTGCTGGAGGACGCCGTTGAGGCCATGAAGGATGCTTACGGCACGCATGGCATCAAAGGCATCCATATCGAAGGCCCGCATATCAGCGTAGAGCGTAAAGGCACCCACGAAGCCAGCTGGGTTCGTCCGCTCAATGAGCGCAGTTTGCAGTTGGTCCGCGACCTGCGAGATCGGGACATCCCGGTTCTCATGACGCTCGCACCAGAAGGCGTTGCCAAAGGGGGTGTTGCCAGACTGGTCGAGATGGGCGCAGTTGTCTCTATCGGCCATACTGATGCAGGCGCAGCGCAGATTAAACCAGTTCTGGAAGAGGGCGCAAACCTCTTCACACACCTGTTCAACGGCATGTCCCAGATGGTCAACCGAGAGCCGGGAGCCGTTGGAACGGGCATTAACAGCACCGCCTATTGCTCGCTGATCGTAGACGGGCACCATGTGGCTGACGACATGCTTCGCCTTGCCATTCGTGCGCGCCCTGTCAAAGATCATATGATCATCATCAGCGATGCGATGCCAACTGTCGGCGGACCGGAAAACTTCAACCTTTACGGTCATCAGGTCTATCTGGAAGACGGCAAGCTCATCAACAAAGCCGGGTCTCTGGCAGGGGCACACGTCACCATGCTGGAGTCTGTTGCGCGCATGATAACTGAGCTTCAGTTTCCGGCAGAAGAAGTGCTGCGCATGAGCCTGTCCAATCCAGCTGCGCTGATGGGACTTCAACAGTCCGTGGCCTCTCTGCAGAACACTGACTTAGCCGATATGCTGTTGCTGGCACCGGACTACAAGTCCTTCTCATTCCTCTCGCATATGCTCTAGTTTGTTGCGAGAAGAGTTGCTGTCTCACCGCTCGCGAAATGCCTCCGCTTTCACCTTGAGCAGTGGTTTGGCGAGATAGCTCAGCACGCTTTTCTCACCGGTCAGAATATCAATGCTCGCAGTCATGCCCGGCGTGATGGGCAGTGGGTTTTGCTCTGATCCCAGATGGTTTTGCTTCGTGCGCACAATCACCTTGAAAAACGCCTGTCCCCGATCGTCCTCTGACGTGTCCGGACTGATCCGCTCCAACACCCCGTCCAATCCGCCATAGATAGAATAATCATAGGCCGTGATCTTCACGCTCACATCCTGACCCGGATGCAGGAAGGCCACATGTTGCGGCTGGATTTTTGCAGCAATCAGCAAAGTATCTTCCAGCGGAACAATCTCTATCAGTGGCTCACCAGTCTGAACCACCGCCCCAATGGTGCTGACATTAAGTTTGTTGATCACCCCGCGAACGGGTGCCACCAACGCACTGCGATGCACCCGATCCTCCGCCCCACGCAGCCGCTCCTCAATCACAGCAAGTTCCGCTTTGGTCGCCACCAGATCTGACTGTGCTTGAGAGGCAAACGCCGTCTGCGCAGACGCTACCTTTTGTAGAACCTCTTCCTTGGCAGAGCGGGCACTTGCAAGAGAAGCCTCCAGCATCTGCCGCTCCCCCTCCAGAGTTATGTACTGTCGCTTGAGCCGCAAAAACTCGATTTCTGGCAGGACACCACGTTTATAGAGCTGCTGGTTGATCTCCAGTTCCCGCGCAATGATGGTCAGATTGGCGCTCAGCATCTGTGCTTCAGCTTCAAGCTGCTTCAGATCCTGCTCTTTCTGGCTAAACTGACTTCGAAGCACCGCAACTTCCGCAGTGAGTTGCTCTTTACGAGCCTTATAAACCGCCAGCTCTCGCTGCAAGAATGCGGCAATATCGGCAGGCGTGTTTGAAAGATCAAGCGCAAGATTTGCCTGACGGGCCTCAGCGGTCAACCGTGCAAGACGAGCCTGCAACGCATATTTCTTCTGCAGTAGCTCCCCTAATTGAGAAGCAAAGCCGGTATTATCCAACTTCACCAGAACCGCGCCTTGCTCAACGATTTCGCCTTCATAGAACAACACCTCAGAGACAATCCCGCGTTCTGGAGCTTGCACAATCTGCATCTGACGGGAAGGGATGATGCGTCCATTGCCTCGTGTGACTTCTTCCACATGGGCAAATGCAGACCAGACGAACAACAGCAGCATAATTGCGGCACATGTGAAGATCAGAATTCTGGACTGCTTTGGGCTGTGAAACTCTGGTAAATGCAGCGGTGTAACGGGAAGCGACCAGCCCTTCATGCTCTCAGCCTTTCTTCAATCGGAACCTGCGCAGGCTGTGGCACTTCATGCAGACGCGGTTGCTGCATGGATTGCTTCACTTCCTCGCTCGGCCCATCTGCAATGATGCGGCCTTGATCCAGAGCGATCAGCCGATTGGTGAGCTTCAGGAGGGAAGGGCGGTGCGTGCTGATAATGAGTGTCAGAGAGCCGTTGTTATAGCGCCGCAAGCCACGCAACAAACGCTGCTCCGCAGAAAGGTCCAGCTGACTGGAAGGCTCATCCAGAAACAGGATCTTAGGTTTACGCAAAAGAACACGAGCCAACGCCACACATTGCCGCTGCCCACCAGAAAGCGCAACTCCGTTTTCACCCACAATCAGATTGTAACCAGCCGGATGCCTGTTCACGAGACTATGTAGCCCCGTTACATGGCAAACTTCCTCGATCTCCTCGTTGGTAAGATGTGGCAATCCAAGGCAAAGATTGTCTCTCAACGTGCCCTGAAACAGCGTGTTGTCCTGAGACAGATACCCAACAAAATGGCGCAGGTCTGATGGATCAAACTGGCGCGTGTCAATTCCATCAATGAGAACAGCACCCTCAGAAGGATACCGAAGCCCGCTCATCAGCCGGCCTACGGTCGATTTTCCGGACCCGACACACCCAACCAGCCCAATCGTATCCCCAGGCTCAATCGAGAAATTGCAGTGGGTCAGGCTGGCTTTCTCACTGAGGGGATAAGAGAAGCTGACATTTTGAAACTGAACTTCACCACGGCAGCACCGCAGATTTGCAGTTGCTTTCCCTGTTTTGCGTTCTGTTGGCTGGTTCAGCAAATCTCCAAGCTGGTGATAGCTGTGCAGCACTTGACGAAACCGAACCAGTGCATTGGCGATAGAGGAGATCGGTGCCAGTACACGCGACGACAGCATCATCGCAGCAATCAGCCCGCCCATGTTCACGGCACCCGCCTCAACCTGATAAACACCCCAGACAATAATCAGCACCGACACCATGCCCTGCACATGCCCTGTTCCCACCATCGCCAGATTGGACCAATGACGGTTCTGCAACAGGATCTCGCTGCTGCGCTCGACAGACTGCTCCCAGCGGGATTGCATATGAGCTTCTGCATTGAGAGCACGCACTGTCTCATGCCCGCCCAATGTCTCCATCAAAATGTTCTGCCGCTTATTCCCCTCAAGGCTTGAAGCTTGAACGGTTCGCTCCAAAGGCAATTGAGCCGCCAGATTAAGCAGGCAAACCACGGGCACGGCAAGCAGAGGAATCCAGGCGATAGGGCCAACGATGAAAAACAGGATGCAGATGAAAAGCCCGACAAAGCAGAAGTCCAGCAGGGCGATTAACGCTGTTGAGCTGAAGAACTCGCGGAGCTTTTCATAGTCATGAACAGTCCCGGCGTATTCTCCGGCACTCTTGGTTTTGGCAGAAAAATCAATGTTCTGCACATGAGAGAAAATCTTGGAAGCCAGCCGCTGATCTGCCCTTTTACCAAGGCTGTTGAGGATGGATGATCGTGCCACCTTCAGCAAACTATCTCCCGCCAGCGCCAACGCCACGCCAATCGTCAGAGCCCATAGCGACGCCACAGCGAAGTTGGGCAGGATGCGGTCATAGACATTCATGATGAACAAGGGAGAGGCGAGGGCAAGGCAGTTGATCAGCAAGGTCCCGAGCGCAACATTTCCATAGTCAGGCCAGAACCGCGTGAATTCGGACCAGAACCAATGCTTGTCGTTTTGATGAACCTGCCCACTGTTGTCGCGTGCATGAAGAGAGGAAAACAGGATCGCATACCCGGAGTACGCCCGCTGTAAAATATCCAAGCTGAGATACTGCGGTCTTTCTAAATCTAAAGGATCCAGCAGTTTGGCCTGCCGTGTGGTTGCATCATAGCCCACCAGCAGGCGCAAGGCTCTGTCATGAAACACCAGCAGGCACGGAAGGCTGCTGCTGGAGATCTTGCTAAGAGCAATCTGTTGCTTTTCGGCTTGTAACCCGCAATTCTCGGAGGCTTTTTCTACCTGAGAGAATTGTAACCGCCCATTGATCAGCGGAAGCCCGGCAGTCAACGCTGTTTTACTGAGGAAATTCCCATGGGCGCGGGAGACATAAGCGACGCTTTCAATCAGGGCGTCCAGCACCTCATGCATTGGATGGCTACCTTCCTCAGTATTGAGGGCATGAGGGCTGGACAAGCGAAAATCACTCACGGCGTGTTCCCTTGATTTATGACAGTAATCGCAGTTTCATTTATTTGTCTTTCGAGGGGCCACGCTTTGTTTGGTCTTCTTGCGAGAAGCAGAAAGATTAGTAGATACAAAGCATTACAGGTATCAAGTAATCTCTCAGTTCCCGCTAAGAAGTTTCGGTGTTCTTGTGGGATCTAAGAAAACACCCTGAGTAAAATGTGGCAATCTCGGGAACTTGTACTGTCAAATAAGGGGGCAAAAATAGCAGGAGTGTATTTACCAAAGCATTCGCTATAAGATCAGCGCCTTAAAATTCTGATTGTCCGGAATCTCAAGTTTCTCAATGAACACAGCGTTTCTCTCCAAACCAACATATCCGAAAGTTTGAGAGTGAGCGTGTGTACGAAAGGGGATAGTGGGATAATTTCCCCTACGGCAAGTTATCCCATGCATTCTTAGGGGTAAAACGCGAGACCAGTGAGGTTCAGCACCCAGAACCCCTCAATCACAATAGCTTAGGCAGTTTCCCGGCTAAGAAGTCAAAAAACAGCTTTATGCGCGGAATTTGCTTGAGAGTGTGCGGCGAAGCTAGCCAAACAGGCAAAGCAGGCAATGGGTCCACCAGATCAAGGCGCACAAGGCTGTCATCCTCAAGGCCGATTCCAATCTGACCAAGACCAACCCCGCATCCGGCACGCACCAATTCCCAGTAAGTCACCCTGTCATCACACCGGACACTAAAGAAGTCCCGATTGACGTTCAGGCCAGCTTCCCGCATCCCGCGCAGGATCAGGTCAGATTGGTCATAGCCGATCCAGTCCAGCGCAAACAGCTCCTCTCGCGTTGTCGGCATACCAACCCGCTCAATAAACGTGCGGCTTGCAAATAACCCCAGCGGTGTCTCACCAATCTTCTTAGCAACGATGTCCAGCTGTGTCGGAGTAAACATGCGCACCGCGATGTCAGCTTCCTGAAACAACAGATTTTGCGCATCGTCAGAGGGGAGGAGGTCAATCTGGATCTCAGAATAGCTCTGCCGAAACTCGGCGATCAGCTTTGGCAACACATAGTTAGAAATCACCTGACTGGCCGTGACGCGCACAGGCCCAGCAAACCCGCTTTGCTTGCGCTCTTCTGCATGAAGCAGAAACTGTGCTGCTGCTGAATGCATAGCCTTGGCGTGTGGCAGCAATGCTTGGCCATCTTCAGTCAAGCCAAGCCCGCGTTGATGACGGTAGAACAAGGAGACGCCCAGCTCCACCTCAATCGCCTTCACTTGCCGCCCGATTGTCGGCTGGCTCTGGTTCATCTGCTTGGCTGCAGCCGAAAGACTGCCCGTCTCCGCAACGACCACAAAAACACCGATCAAATCCCAGGAAAGATGATGTAGTCTACTATTCATAATTGAATATCATATCTGCAATTCATTCGAATTTACATAGTAAATGAAGCGCCTACTATCTTGCGTAAAGCGTATTCCCGAAAAGTAGTGCCGGTCTTCGGCTAAGAATACGCAATTTAGAAAAGTGTGTTGGACAGGAGCGGTCATGAGACCTGTAGCTTTGATTTTAGGTGCCTCTGGCAGATTTTCAAAAAATATGATTGAGCAGTTGAAAGCTGCTGGCTGGGAAACCCGAGCCTTTGATCGTGCTAATCAAGATATGAAAAAGGCGGCAGAAGGCGTTGATGTCATCGTGAATGGTGCAAACCCGCAATACCCGCAATGGAAGCGGGATGTGCTTCCGTTTACCCACCAAGTGATAGAAGCAGCCAAACATGCCAATGCCACGGTTATCATCCCGGGAAACAACTACTGCTTTGGCCCAGGCATGCACTCACCCATCGGCCTGCAAACACCCCACAATGCAACCAATGAGCTGGGCGTGATCAGAATAGAACTGGAACGCCTTTACAAGACATCAGGCGTTCGGACTATTCTGCTCAGAGCTGGAGATTTCATCGACACCTCCGCCAGCGGCAACTGGTTTGATCTGATCATGACCACCAGGTTGGAGAAGGGAAAGCTCATCTATCCCGGCAAAACCGATGTTCCTCATGCATGGGCGTATTTGCCGGATATGACGCGTGCTGCCGTTCAACTGCTGGAAATGCGAGATCAGTTGAACGCTTATGAAGACATCTCCTTCCCCGGTTACACTTGGACGGGCAACGAACTCAGCAAAACGCTCACCACTGTCACCAAACAGAATGTGACCATCAAACAGTTCAGCTGGTGGATGATCCGCCTGAGCCAGCCTTTCTGGCCCTTGGCAAAACACCTTTTGGAGATGCGATATCTCTGGGATACCCCGCACTGGATGGACACCATCCGCTTTGACGAACTGCTACCTGACTTTGAAGCAACGCCAGAGCAGGAAGCCCTGAAGCATGCGATCAGTCACTTGCCTGCCTTCCAGCTGAGCAAACTGATCCTGACGAGGCAGCACAAAAGTGCAGCATGAGAATTTGCCTGATGTGGCCTCCAAGAGTTTACATAGGCAAAGCCGACAGGATATAACTAAGCAGTCCAATCCGATATATTATGCGGCGTTTGCCTCTTTGAATTTTGGAGTGCTCTTTGACCTTTAAACTTGGAATTTTGGAAGTTGGCCGACCACCCGAAAACCTGAGCAAGACATTCGGTGATTACCCGTCAATGTTCGAAACGCTCCTGAAGGATCAGGGGGGCAACTGGCATTACATGTCTTACCCTGTAGTGGATGGCCAACTGCCTCAAAACGTTCATGACTGCGATGGCTGGCTGATCACGGGCTCCAAGCACGGTGTCTATGATGATCTTGAGTGGATCGACCGGCTTAAGACCTTTCTGAAAACAGCCTATGATGAGCACGTGCCAATTGTCGGCATTTGCTTCGGACATCAGATCCTTGCAGAAGCGCTGGGCGGTAAAGCCGAAAAGTCCAACAAAGGCTGGGGCTGCGGGGTCTTCACCTACTATGTTCTGGAAAATCCCAATTGGGTGCCAGAGGGGCTGACCAGTTTCTCCATTGAAGCTTATCATCAGGATCAGGTGACAAAACTGCCAGCAGATGGAGAGGTTATCGCGTCCTCAGATTTCTGCGAGTTTGCAGCGATTGATTACAAGGGCAGGGCACTCACCCTACAAGGGCATCCTGAGTTTAATAAAGACTACTCTGTCGCCCTGTTTAAAGAACGCCGCGGTGACACACTGCCTGAAGACATTGCCGATCATGCAATCGCCTCCTCGGAAGCGCCCATGCAGATTGGCGAGGTCGCACACATGATCGTAAACTTCATTCAGCAGGCAGCAGTGAAAGAAAAGCAAGAAGGGCACTAACTCCTGTCCTGCAGCGTTTCAGAGGCTCGGGTATAGGCCCTGAGCCTCCTCAGGGATGTACATGGCTATTTCGCAAGGTTTTCTTCACGCCAATGATAAGGCAGGCCAATACCCAGCCTCCTACTACGCTGCGACAGCAAACAAGCAACTCTCCTTTCTAACGCTGGAAGGTGAGCATACCTGCGATGTTTGCGTCATCGGCGCTGGCTATACGGGCCTGTCTTCTGCGTTGCATTTGGCTGAACGTGGTTACAAAGTCCATCTTCTCGACGCGCACCGTGTTGGATGGGGAGCCTCAGGCCGCAACGGTGGCCAGCTTGGCAGCGGCCAGCGAAAAGATCAGGACGAGCTGGAAAGCCTTGTTGGTCTGGAGCGTGCCAAAGAACTCTGGAACCTTGCTGAAATCGCCAAGTCCCTGACGAAAGATCTCATTGCAAAACACCAGATCCAGTGCGACCTGAAACCGGGAATTCTCCACGCAGATCACAAACAAAGCTATGTAAGTCACAGCAAGGCCTATGCTGAAAAGCTGGCAGATACCTACGGCTACGATGAAATCCGCTTCGTAGACTCTGCCGAAATACAAGAGATGCTAGATACAACGGCGTATCATGGTGGCACGCTGGATATGGGGGCAGCTCACCTGCACCCGTTCAACTTCGCGTTGGGTCTTGCTGGGGCTTGCCAGAATGCTGGCGTACAGATCTTTGAAAAGTCAGAGGTGCTGGAGGTCGAAAAGGGCGAGCCAGCTAAGTTGAAGCTCGCCAATGGACAAGTCACTGCCCGCTACGTGGTCTTTGCCTGCAACGGTTATATTGATAGCCTTGAGAAGCGCGTCGCGGCGCGGGTTATGCCCATCAACAATTACATCATTGCCACCGAACCACTGGGAGACGATCTGGCCCGCTCGCTGATCGCCAATGATGTCGCCGTGGCAGACTCCCGGTTCGTGATCAACTACTACCATCTGTCAGCAGACAACCGTCTCTTGTTTGGGGGAGGGGAAAGCTACAGCTTCCAGTTCCCGCGCGATATAAAGGCTTTCGTTCGCAAACCTATGCTGCAGGTCTATCCGCAGCTCAAGGACGTACCCATCGAATATGGCTGGGGCGGAACACTGGGCATCACGCTCAACCGCATGCCATATTTCGCTAAACTGGCCCCCAACATGCTCAACGCCAGCGGCTTCTCCGGTCATGGTGTCGCCATGGCAACACTGGCAGGTCAGCTCATGGCAGAAGCGATCGACGGGCAAGCCAGCCGGTTTGACATCCTGGAAAAAGTCCCAACCCACGCCTTCCCCGGTGGCCGCCATTTACGATGGCCCCTGATGGTCCTCGGCATGCTCTACTACAGCCTGCGGGACAGGCTTTAGACGCGAGTTCAGACCGGAATAAAAACCTGCCGCACGGATGAACTTCTTACCATTTCTTCGCCGTGTGTTGTGGAAAGGGATTGGTAATTATGAGTGTCATCGGAGTAACCTTTTCCTGCGCCATGGTAGCCAGAAACCTCTGGGTGTTCAAAACCAGCCTTCTTAAGGTCATTCGCTAAGTATTGAGCAAATGCCTGTTCTCTGTCTACTTCGATGAACAGAAAACTATTGATTTTTGTTTCGGATGCGATTGCCAAATCTTCTGGCGCGAAAGATGTGGGCAATCGCGCATCTGCACCAAAGCATGATACCACGCGAATATCAGAAAAAGACTTGTTCAACCCTCCATGCGCAAGTTCTTTGGCTATGTCTTGAGACCATGCAACTTTGTAGCCTATTTCGCTTGAGCTCGTCTTTGAAGTAATACCTGCTGCACCCTGTAGTCCATGTCCCGCAATATAGAGCTTGTCTTCGCCCTTTTTCAGCGTACTTAGGATGCCCGTTTCCTCGTTACTGATTACGTTGACTCGCAATAGTGCATCAGCACGCCATGCATGATCACTTGCAGCACTCAGCATGTCTTCAAATTTATCAGGACCACACGCGGCTATGAAGCCATCTTCCGAGAGATCATTGTCCGCCATGTAGGAGTTAAAACCAGAGGCAAGGTCACCAGCTTCTTGGTAGATTTTCTCAGCGAGTTGATACTTCTGTATTTCGAGTTCAGCCTTGTCAGCGTTTGTCGCAACAATAAGAGAGCGCAAATCTTTGCCTGCCTTGTCCCTCGATAAATTGGTGCCAGAAACCATTTTGAGTATATCGTCAGAGGCGAACGGTGCGTAGAAATACCCCGTTTTGTTGTCTTTCGAAGGTTCTGCACGCGGCTGAGTTACCTCCTGAGCGTCAGAAGGACGAACATCAGGCGCAGTATGCACCTGTTCACTGGAGGAGGAGATCGGTGATGGGGCTAAATTCGAAATAGGCATGAGGCACCAATGTTATAGATTAGATGCCAACCATAGAGGCCTACTTATGCGTGCACTGTGACATTTAAGACATCCTGCATATGGCGATGGGGCCGGTAAGGACACTCAGGTCTTTGAGTTATGTGATTTGCGTTTTGCCTTACAGGACTATGCGTCTTGCATTTATTCTTGGCAGTCTGTCGTTGGCACTCAGCTCTTCTCCAGCTCTTGCTCCATTTCCGGCTTGTCCAGATAAAGCCGTTGCCGCTGATAAAGCTTGCCGTCGACTTCCACCAGCAATCCTTGTCTGCGCAGTGAAGCCACATATTTGGCCATGCCTCGTCGTCCTTTCTTTTCAAAGAACGGCAGAATACGAGGCATCATGTTGGGCAACAGCATGGCCAGACGTGTCAGCCAGGAGTCGCTGGCTTTTGGGTAGCGCTCCAGACATGGCTTTTCCAGATGCTTCACGAACTGATCAGCCACCACGCTGGGCGATTGTGGCTCATCAATGAAGTTGAGCACGCTGCCACCTTCCAACGCTTCCTGCCGCAGCATGTAAGTATCTGTAGCAGTTGGCAGAACGCAACTCACTTTGATGCCGTGCAGGTCTTCATCCAGCGCGAACGAAAGCATGGCGCCTCGTAGACCAAACTTAGTTGCCGCATAAATCGGTGTTTCGCGAAGCGGCTGTATGCCACCAAGCGAAGTGGTTGTGATGATACGTGGATCATCGCCCTTTAGCAGATAAGGCACCGCCAATCGGCTCAGTAACAAAGGGGCGACCATGTTGATGGTGATCTCTTCTTCGATGCTCTCTGGCGTGCGCTCATGAAAGCGATCAACCTTGGTGATCGCCATATTATTGATGAGCACATCCAGCACGCCAAAGTTCTCTTCCACCTCGCGCAAAAGACGTTCCATCTCCTCGCGCTGTGTCAGATCTCCCTCAAACACATGAACCCGCAAGTTATCCAGCCGGGCCTGAAGTTCCCGCGCAGCCCGGCCATTCTTGTCTGCCAGCACGAGGTTCATTCCCCGCTCATGCAAACGCGTGGCGATGTGCCCTGCGATGTCACCACCACCACCAGTGATCACCGCCGTACGCCCCTGAAAACGATAGGTGCTCATGCAGCCACCTCCGCTTTCTTCGGGCTCGACGAACCCTTTGGCTTAGGCGCAGCCCGCTTGAAGCGAATATCCTCCGGGAAGGTCCAGCCCATCCGCTTGTAAAGCTTCTTCACATACTTGGTGTGCGCTGTGGCATCACAATAACCTGCATGTCGGTCCGTCTTCAAAAAGTGGATGCCACCAGAAAGATCCGGTGTTTCACTGCGGATGATTGCGGCCAATTGGCTGGCACGAGATGGATTGTCTTGCTGGTCCTTCAGATAGTTGGCAACCAGCCCAGCCATATAGTCAAACCGCTTGTAGGCGCCGGAGTTGGTCTCGATATAGCTGATGCCAAACAGGTTTTTGTGCTCGCGGGAGGCTGCCTGAATAAACATCTTGGGCCGCCCACCCTCATAGCTGAAATATTCGCCTGCAAAGTCCAGATGCTGGTTGAAACCGGTCGCGCACAGGATCAGGTCAATCTCTTCCCGGCTGCCATCTTTAAACACCACGTCTGAGCCATCCAGATGGTCCACATCCGGCTTCACGGTCACATCACCATGTTGCAATGAATGCACCAGTTGAGTGTTGAGCAACGGATGCGTCTCAAACAGCTTATGATCCGGTTTGGGGATGCCAAACCGCTGCAAAGTACCGTTGAACATACGCAGCAACAGCGTGAAGAACGGGCGGATCATCCAGACAGGCAGATCAGGGCCGCCATCAGCAAACACGTCCGCAGGCATGCCAAACACATGCTTGGGAATGATGTAATAGCCGCGCCGCATGGAGATGAAAGCCTTCTCCCCCAAGACACCCGCATCACAGGCAATATCACAGCCAGAATTGCCCGCTCCAATCACCAGCACACGCTTACCGTCAAACTCACGAATGTTCTTGTAAGTCTGGCTATGGCGGATCTCACCATCAAAGGAGCCTTGCAGCTCCGGCATGTTGGCCTGCCATTGCGAGCCCGTAGCGCAAACCACGGCCTTATACTCGCGGCACTCCCCGTTGGAGAGATGAACCTGCCAGCGATCCTTCTCGGTCTTGGTCAGTTTTTCGATCTTAGTTGAGAAGGTAATCTTCTCACGCAGCCCATAAGCCTCAGCGAAGTCGTGCAGGTACTTCAGGATCTCGGTGTGCTTGGGATAATCTGCGAAATGGTCTGGCATCGGAAAATCTGCAAAGCCAGACAAGCTGCGAGAGCTGATAAAATGCGCGCTCTCATAAATGGCTGTACCATCGTGCTTGATGTCCCAGAGACCACCCACATCCGGGTTTGGGTCAAACTGATCCCATTCAATGCCGTTGTGCTGTAATGCCCGGGCCATCACAAGCCCCGCCGGGCCTGCACCAACAATGCAGACCGCGTCACCCCTATCTATAATCTCCACCGTTCCCTCCCCGAACTGTGAAAATCTTACCCTACGGCAAGAGAAGGCAGTTTTAGAAGGACATATACGGACGTAGGGCGGACAAATTCGGTCATATCTTGCGGTCACTCCCGTGTTTCCGTAGCATGACTGCATTGGGAGAGGACATGCATTCTGAATTCGGCCAGTTGGCACCGCCAGAAGTGGCGCAGCATTCAAAGGTTCCACCACACCTGTTGCGCTATCTGTTGCAGGAGCTGGAGCAACGCGGCATCGCCGCAGAAAAGGTGCTGCCTCACACATTCCTGAGCCAAAACACTGACCCCTCGGTGCTTCTGTCTCATGAGGCCCGCCTGACCTATCAACAGAGCCGTCTCATCATCCTCAAGGCACTGGCGTTGACGGGAGATGAAAGCCTTGGCCTTGCTGTCGGCCACCGTCAGTCCATCACCTCTCTCGGGCTCGTCAGCCTTGGTGTTATGGCAAGTGCAACGGGAAGAGCGGCGCTTGAGTTCGGCATCAAGTACCACCGCCTGACCGGAAGCATGCTGGAGATTGATCTGGAACCTGCAACAGATAATGCGATCAAAATGATTGCGCGCAGCCGGTTCCATGAGCCAGTATTGCTCACGTTCTTTGTGCAGGAACTGTTTGCCGCCATGGTGGGTGTTGTCCGCTTCACAACAGGAAGCAAGCAAGCCATCCGGCGCATTGAGATGATGCAGGCACCGCCAGCAAAGAAAAGCCTCTATCAGGAGGCACTCGGACCATCTGTCAGGTTTGATGCGTCACGAAATGCAATATTTTTTGACGCAGAGCACCTGCAACGTCCGCTGGCAACCGCAGACAAGTTTGTTGTGCAGGAAGTTGAAACACTTCTGGCGGGCATGATGCAGGAAGAAAGCAACCGTCTGGGCTTCCTTAAAACCGTGGAAGAAGAAGTCCGCCGTAGCCTGAAAAGCAACCCATCTATCGAAGAAATTGCGGGTGGGTTCTCCATGGGTGAACGCAGTTTTCGGCGAAAACTAGCCGCTTTTAAAGTCTCCTTCCGCGATATCCTCTCGCAGATCCGCCAGTCGCAAGCCATGGAGCTGCTCTTATGGTCGCGCTTGTCATCTGAACAGATCGCAGCAGAGCTCGGCTATTCGGATCCAAGGGTGTTTCGAAGGGCATTTAAGCAATGGACAGGGGAGACACCAAGCCAGTTTAGAAAGTCCGCAATTCAACTGTGAATGGCACATACCGCACCAAAAGTCCCATTGGGTATCTCAACGTTATTTTATATTCTCCGAAAATTCCTTATAAAGGCGCAGGAAGCACATGTTGCGCTGCGCAATTCCGAAAGACAAAGAGTGGCTTTCGGTGAGGTCGCGCAAAGACATAAGTCTGAAAGCACAGGCACAGATCAAAAACCAATAATAATAGGCGTACGCCGGTTTGATGCTGAACGGACTGGCAATGAGTGCGCGGAATAACAAAGAATGAAGGCAGTTGGATTGCTCCAGACAAAGGGCCAGCTGCTTTGGATGAACGAAACGGGCACCTAAAACAATGTCTCATACATCTGCGACTCGGCGGAAAACCATTAAAGACATCATGAAGGCAAAAGGCCATCACAAGCTGGTCTGCCTCACGGCCTACACTGCACCAATCGCACAGATGCTGGATGAGCACTGCGATCTGCTGCTGGTGGGCGACAGTGTCGGCATGGTGCTCCACGGCTTGCCAGACACGACAGCAGTCACGCTGGACATGATGATCATGCACGGCAAAGCCGTTATGCGTGGCTCTCAAAACGCACTTGTTGTCGTTGATATGCCTTTCGGCTCCTTTGAAGAAAGCCCACAGGCCGCATACCGCAACGCATTGCGCGTGATGCAGGAAACCGGCTGTCAGGCCGTCAAGCTGGAATACAATTCCGCAGCGCCAGAAACCATCCGCTTTCTCGTAGACCGCGGCATTCCTGTCGTGGCTCACATCGGCCTGCGCCCGCAGTATCTGCATGTTGAAGGCGGCTATAAGGTTGCTGGCAAAAGCGAAGAAAGCCGCAAAGAACAGCTGGAATGCGCACGTCAGGTGGCCGATGCTGGTGCATTCTGTGTTGTTGTTGAAGGCACAAAAGACGAAGTCGCCCGCGAAATTTCTGACAGCGTGCCAATCCCGACCATCGGTATCGGTGCTTCTGTTGACTGCGACGGCCAGATCCTCGTCACCGATGACATGCTCGGGATGTTCGACAAGACACCAAAGTTCGTACGCAAGTACGCTGAACTGAAATCTCAGATCGAGCAAGGTGTAAAGGCGTTTGCAAATGACGTTCGCCGCGAGCAATTTCCGGCTGAGAACGAAACTTACTAAGATCGAAGACCGCCGTCGGTACCAATAGCACCAGCTGGATTGTGTGCAGGTCCTGACGGCTTTGCTCCCCAAAATTTGGAAATGTCAGACCCCCTCAGCAGCATGATATGGTGTGGGAACTGGCATGTCTTGGCTTGGGGGAGCAAACGGTGCTTATTCTGGTTTTAGGAGCTTTACTTTGCGTGGCAGCACTTGCTGCCTATACCTTTTGGGGTGTCCTCAACATTCAAACGCCAACCAACGGCCCGTCGATCATGTTCGAAGGCCGCAGAGGCACTGCGCTGCTGGTGATTGATGTTCAAAGTGACTTCACCAAGAAAACAAGCTCTCGAAGTTGGGAGCCCGACTATTTGCAAGCCCGCCTCAACTACATAAACGCGCTTGGTGAGCTGGCACAGCAAAAAGGCTGGCCCGTCATCTCCATCCGGCAAGTTTACAAGGGATGGTACACCAACCTTCTGGTCCGCCTGTTGGGAGGAGGTTTGGGGGCAAAAGGCTCTGATGGCCTAAAGATAGATCCACGCATAACTATTGAGCCAGATCTGGATCTCGTGAAATCAAAGAGTGACGCTTTTGGCGAGCCGGCACTCTCTGAGTTCCTGAGAGATCATGAAATTGACCACCTGATCATGACAGGTCTGGACGGTAATGCCTGCGTCAAGAATACAACAATCGGTGCGCTTAACAGAGGGTACCGCGTCGAACTTTG
This sequence comes from Pseudovibrio sp. WM33, assembly GCF_001623165.1. Lineage (NCBI taxonomy): Bacteria > Pseudomonadati > Pseudomonadota > Alphaproteobacteria > Hyphomicrobiales > Stappiaceae > Pseudovibrio > Pseudovibrio sp. WM33. The sequence goes on along the minus strand of NZ_LMCK01000048.1, from coordinate 41,809 downwards.
CGACCCCGCCATTCTCGCCCAAAATCAGAAGGCATGGAAACTGCAGAAGGAGGCACTGCAGGAAATGGGCGCTGCCGTCTCATGGAATATTGTTGAGAATGAAGCTAATCTCATAACTGAGAAAGACCCAGCCTAATCAATCAGTTTGCCATCCTTATCAAAGAATGGGTGTTGACCACCAAAACCGCCGATAAAACTCAAATGGTTGATCAGTTCGCCCTCGGACCAGCGGAACACACGCACCGCTGGTGGGTCCATAACAAAGCCAGGTTCCCCGTCCGGATCCAAATCAAGCGTGACCTGATGGCCTGAAGCAGGGCAGATGCTCACTGGAATGCCGTTCTTGAAGACCTCGATTGCCCGGTGAACATGACCACAAGCAATCTGTCGGATTTGTGATTGCCCTGTAACCACAGGCCAGAAATCCTCATCAGCGCGCATCAGCATAATATCATCCATATGCTGAATACCCGTCTTGAACGGTGGGTGATGCATGAACACCAAAGTTGGCTGTTCTTTGTGTGCTTCCAGTTCATCGCGCAGCCATGCTTGCTTATCAGCATCAAAATGGCCGTCATGCTTGCCCGGAATTGTCGTATCCAGCCCGATAATGCGCAGGCCGTCTTTCTCAATGGAAAACTGAAGCGCACCCTCTGAAGTCAGGTAGTCATGATCCGCAAACGCATCCCGCATTGCATCCCGGTGATCGTGATTACCGGGGATCACGTAAAACGGCATATCCAGCTGATCGATCTCTTGCCGGAACAGCTCATACTCATCTGCATTGCCCAAATCCACTAAATCGCCGCTGATCACCACAAAATCAAGTCGTGGACGAAACGCGTTGAGGTGCGCAACGGCCTGACGCAAATGAGAAAGCGTATCAACACAGTTGTAGGCGAATTTTCCGTCAGCCTTGATGTGAATGTCGGTAAGCTGCGCAAAGATCATGTGTGGTACCCCAAAAAATAGGCTGCAAGTCAGAATAAACTCGAAGCGATGAATAAGCCTGCATCAGCGGAAATTGCGCTGCTGACTAATCCGTCTTACCTCAAACAACAAGTGAGCTTTTCATGACAGGGGCATGGTTGCAAGACATCACTCTGGACAATCAGAAGGGGTGGGCAGGCGATGAGCGCAATACAACCACAGACCTCCCACATATTAGCATCTCCTTGATTTGCTCATTTTTCGCCAGTTTTAGTCAATAAAATCGCCTAACTGCGGGTTTTGACGCATTGAAAGGATTTTTAAAACATATCACAGTACACCCCTGAAATATGAGAGGCGAATTTTCGGGAGATATTCGGCTCAGGACAGGTTCGAGCCGTAGCGGAGGAGGAACCGCGAGCGGTTCATTGGGAGAAGGGCGTGCTGTGGGGATAGCACGCCCTTATTTTTTGCTGGGTCTGTTAAATGATCAGACTTCTTAAGGCGTAAGAGACCACTGCGATGGAGGCAACGCCTGCCACCCAAAGGGCTGCAAACCAAAGCAACCGCTTCCATAAAGGTTGGTCAATTTCGCCGGTTTTATCGAGGCTCATCAGTGATACCCTTCCGTTGATTTGATCTTGCCACGGAACACGTAGTACGCGTAGGCCGTATAGGCGAGGATCATCGGGATGAGGATGACCGCTCCCACAAGCAGGAATTTCAGACTACTGTCAGGCGCAGCTGCTTCCCAAAGGGTGTAAACATTTGGCACCACATACGGGAAGATGTTGATCCCAAGTCCCACATAGGTCAGCAGGAAGATCACAAGTGACGCGAGGAATGGTGTGTAATCCGCATCGCTCATCAAAGCCCGCCACAGCACCAGCGTGGTGACTGCCACAAGAAGTGGAACCGGGAATGTGTAAAGCAGATATGGGAAGCTGAACCACTTCTCCATAATGCTCTCATTGATGAATGGCATCCACATGCTGACCAGCAGAAGGAAGCCAATCAGAATAAGAGCGGCGTACTTCGAGACACGGCGGAAATGCGCTTGCGGCACACCTTCCAGCTTCATCACCAGCCATGTAGCGCCAAGCAGGGCGTAGCCGGAGATCACGGCAAAACCGGTCATGACAGAAAATGGTGTCAGCCAATCCCACCAGCCGCCGGCATAAGTGCGGTCAACCACCTCAATGCCTTGCACAAGCGTGCCAAGCACCAGTCCCTGACAGAACGCAGCAACGATAGACCCTGCAAAGAAAGATATATCCCAGAAAGGTCTGCGCTCAACAGATGACTTGAAGCGGAACTCAAAGGCAACGCCTCTGAAGATCAGCCCGATCAACATGCCAATAATCGGTGCGTAGACCGCAGGCATGATGACTGAATAGGCCAGCGGGAACACGGCAAACAAACCACCGCCACCAAGGACGAGCCAGGTCTCATTGCCATCCCAGACAGGGGCAACACTGTTCATCATCAATGTGCGTTCATCAGCGTCTTTGGTGGTCGGGTACAAGATCCCGATGCCAAGATCAAAGCCATCCAAAATCACATAGGCGAAGATCGCGACTGCAATGAGAAAACCCCAAATGAGTGGATAATCAAGAATCATGGGAACGATCTCCCTCATGTGGTTGCAGGGCCTGCGCAGGAGTGATGCCTGCGGTTCTGACGGGTACGCCTTCCTCAACGCCCTGGCTCGCGTCCGGAGACTTCGCCATGGATCGGAAGATGTAGAAGATACCAACGCCAAAGACGATACAGTACACCGCTACAAAGATGACCAGCGAAGCCCAGACGGCAGGCGCTTCAACGGGTGAGACGGATTCTGACGTCCTGAGCAACCCGTAGACCGTGTAAGGTTGGCGGCCAACTTCCGTTGTTGTCCAACCAGCTATGACAGCGACGAAACCAGCAGGCCCCATAACGATGGAAGCTCGCTGAAGCCATTCACTCTCATAAAGCCGGCCACGGATCCGAGACCATAGGCCCCATACGCCAACCAGCAACATCAAGACACCAATACCAACCATGATGCGGAAAGACACAAACACGATCGCTGCCGGTGGCCAGTCTTCCCGTGGAAACTCATTCAAACCAGGGACAACACCATCGAGGCTGTGGGTCAGAATAATGCTGGAGAGATAAGGGACTTCAATCTTGTACTTTGTTTCTCCAGCTTCCGTATCCGGCCATCCAAAGAGGATGAGCGGGGCAGGGCCCTGAGAATCAAAGTGACCCTCCATAGCTGCAATCTTGGCAGGCTGATGCTCCAGAGTGTTGAGGCCGTGATAGTCCCCGGCAAGCATCTGGATTGGCGTGACAACAATCATCATCCACATGGCCATGGAGAACATCACCTGCGCCGCCGCATTAAAGCGGTTCTTCAGCAGATGATAGGCACCCACGGCACCAACCACGAAGGCGGTGGTCAGGTAAGCTGCCAGCACCATATGCACGAGCCGATAGGGGAAGGAGGGGTTGAAGATTATCTCCCACCAATCGGCGGGCACAAACTGGCCCACGTCATTCATGGCGTAGCCTGCTGGTGTCTGCATCCAGCTGTTGACGGAAAGAATCCAGAAAGCGGAAAGGGCGGTGCCAATGGCAACAACCACAGTGGCAAAGAAGTGCAGCTTCTTGCCCACGCGGTTCATACCAAACAACATGATACCGAGGAAACCAGCTTCCAGGAAGAAGGCAGTGAGCACCTCATACCCCATGAGCGGCCCAATGACCGATCCGGTTTTGTCTGCAAAGGCAGACCAGTTGGTGCCAAATTGATACGCCATGACGATGCCGGAAACGACACCCATGGCAAAAGATAGTGCAAAGATTACGATCCAGAACTTGAAGACCCGCAAGTATACATCGCGACCTGTCCATAGCCATAAGCCTTCAAGCACGGCAAGAAAACTCGCCAAGCCTATAGTAAAGGCCGGAAATATGATATGGAACGCGATTGTAAAAGCAAATTGGAATCGAGCTAGATCAACTGCTAAACTGTCCATGTGACCACCTGTCGATGGGATGTGCTAATTTTAAATCATGGAATTCCGTAGCGGAACACTGTTAATAATTATGTTTTTTCCGCGATCCATGACCAGTGCACCCCAAAAGATAGGGCACTTGTCTTTGCTGTAGTAACTGTTTCCTTGAAAAAGTGAGTTGCATTAGGAGCTATGCGCTATGCAAAGTGTCGCATAATTTCTGCTTATGCCCGATCCGACATAGCACTATCCAGTTTGTATTAATTCTAATATTTCGTTTTGCCATGGAATGATGGCTGCACAAACCAGTAAAGCAGCAGCAAACCACCTAGAATCGGTATGAAAGCGATCAGCAACCAAAAGCCAGATCGATTGATGTCATGCAGCCGCCGCACGGCCACAGCCAGATTGGGCAGGAAGAGCGCGATGCTCAAGATGGAGCTCAACGGGGCCCCGTCCTGTACACTGCCCGCAGGCAATCCCAGAGTAGGGGCGATCACAAAATTATCGATTAGGTGAGACGCAACCATCACGATGAAAACGAACAGTGCCCACCACCAGTATTCGGATCGCGGTGCGCGGCCTGTGAACTGCACATACTTCTTGAAACAAGTTCTGATAGCTCGTTCAAAGGTCATCGCGTCCTCATATTGTTGCTCTGCTGCGCTCGCAGCCTGAATGCCAGAATGCCAAGGAACACAAACTCTCGGCAATCACTGAGATGTTGCGGAAACACTGATAACGGGCAATCACAACTTCTCGGGATGGCAGGATGTGAAGATAGAGTAAGAACACCCAGCCTATGATTGGCAAGAGCCAGAGAAATAACCAAAACCCGGAATAATTCACATCATGAAGGCGACGAACGCCCACGGCTAACCCCGGCAGGAGCAATATAGCTGAGATGATCAAACCTATTGGCTGCGTGGTGTGCTGATTGCTCTCAGGAATTTGCTGAAAAAGACTTTCAAGGATCAACCCGTCAACACCAGCTGCGAGCATGCTCATAATGACGCTGAAGAGGACCCACCACCAGAACTCAGAGCGGGATGCACGACCATAGAAGTGAGCATACTTCTTGAAACAGGTTCTGACAGCTTGGTTAAAGGTCATCGCATCCTCACGTTAATTGCCAAATCTATGACGGTCCGAAGGTCAGAATGCCAAGCAACGTGTTTCAACTGCAATTACTGAGATGCAAGGGGCCTGTGACTGTGGTTCAATTGAAAGCCCAAATGCAAAACAGGAGAGCAAAGAACCGGTCTTTACTCTCCTGTTTGTGTTTATTTGCTTAAGCAGAGCTTACTGTTTGAGCTGATACTGAACCGTCGGCGCAAAGCTGCATCCCCCACAGGAGCTTGCACAGCTGCTGGAGGCGGAGCTTGAGGAGCATCCCACTTCCTCAATGCGCCCCAATGCTTTGAGCTGCGAAACCATCGCCATGGCAAAGTCACTTGGGATGTTCATATCCTGAGCGATCTCACCCACGGTGGCGCCGCCGCGCTTTGCCAAAACACCTTCGATCTGTTGCAACATCTTATTCTGCTGCCTCCAGTGCTGCCTGATGAGCAATGGTACTCTCTGCTTTCTGGCGCATGAAGACCAGCACACTGGCAATCGCGGCCAGGAGTCCAATGATCCAGAGCGCAGAAGATGTTGGGTGACGGGCAAAGGTGCCAATCTGGTAAGCCAGAGAAGCGCCGGAGTAAGCCAGCAAGGTGGTCCAACCTGCAGCAAACAGAGCCCAGTTGCGACCAACCTCACGCCAGATAGTTGCTAGAGCCGCAGTGCAGGGAATGTAAAGCAGCACAGCAACCATGTAGGCGAATGCACCGACCTTTCCGTCAAAGTGCGCTGCAAGTGCAGTGAACAAGCCAACCTCAACCTCTTGCTCTTCTGCAGCCACATTGAAGCTGGAGGTATCACCAATGTCGATGCCAAGCGGATCAAGCATCTGCGAAGTCAAATCCACAATGCTGGTCGTAAAGGTATTGATGGCCTCTTGCGCGGTTTCCAGCGGTGCAGGAGCTCCACCTTCTTCATCAGTGGTGACGTAGAGCGTTTGCAAGGTACCGACCACAGCTTCCTTCGCAAAGATGCCAGTTACCAGACCGACTGTGGCTGGCCAGTCATCTTCACTCAGACCCATAGGAGCGAAGATTGGGGTTACTTGCTTGGAAACCACTGCCAGAACAGAGTTGCCATTGGCCTCGTTGCCAACGTTTCCTTTGAAGTCAACGGAATTCAAAATAGTCAGAACAGCGACTACCGTGACAATGATCTTACCAGCGCCAAACAGGAAAACCTTCAGACGCGTCCAGACCAACTTCATCACCTGCGCAAACTGTGGCATCTGATAGGTCGGCAGCTCAATCGCAAGACTGGTGGATTGCCCTTTATAGAAGGATTTGGACAGCGCCCAGCCTGTAAAGACAGCAACGCCAACGCCCAGCAGATAAAGCGCGAACACGATGTTTTGGCCATTGACTGGGAAGAACGCAGCAGCAAACAGCGCATAAACCGGCAGACGTGCACCGCAGGACATGAACGGCGCCATCATGGATGTCACCACCCGCTCGCGTTCCGTCTCCAGCGTACGGGTCGCCACAACAGCAGGTACAGTGCAACCAAAACCCAGAATAAGCGGCAGGAAGGCACGACCAGGCAGTCCGATCCGGCGCATAAGGCCATCTGCAACCACCGCTGCACGAGCCATGTAGCCGCTCTGTTCAAGGAAAATCTGACAGAGGAAAAGCAAACCGACGATAGGGGCGAACGTACCGACAGTTTGTAAACCTCCGCCAAGCGCTGTGATCAGCATTTCCAGGGCACCACCTTCAAGCCCAACTGCATAAAGCAGGCTCAACGGCGTCTGAATAAACAAGGCGTCTCCCAATCCATCAAACAGATCGATGAAGTAGGAGGAAACATTAATCGCGATGAAGAACATCGCATACATCGCACCAAGGAACACAAACGGGCCAGCCCACTTGGAAAGCACAAAGCGGTCAATCTTATCTGAGAAGCTGCGCACATCCTGTGGCTCAGGCAGTTCCATCAATTGCGCGAGGGAATAAGCACGATTGAAGTAACTCGTCGCCATCACCAGCTCAGTTGGATCTTGCAGGCGAAGCTCACATCTATTGGAAACAGCTTGAGCCTTCTCCAGCACAGCAGCAGGCACCATCTCACGCGCCAGCTTGTCTCCTTCCATCAACCGATGCGCTAATGGCATGGATTGATCTGACAAGGCCGGAGCTAGTCTGGCGATCTCATCTGCGAGCTCTTTGACAGGCTCAATCAGATCAAACGGATCTGTCAGCAAACGGGAAGGGACATCTGGTGAGCGAACGGCAGTCGACAATTCATCACGCAAACCAGCCAGAGAATGTTCGTCGTGTACTGAAGTTGCGATCACCGGCATAGCAAGTGCAGCTGAGAGGCGATCAGCAGCTGACTGCAAAACACCTGCAGGCCAAAGATCTGCTTTGGTCATCACTGCAACGATTGGCACATCAAATGCGAGGGCCTGCAGCAAAATAGCGAGAGAACGCTCCAGCGCAATCGGATCAAGCACAACGGCCAGTGCAGCCGGGCGATCAGACAAAAGCGCCTGACGGGTTATACGCTCGTCAATTCGGTCATCTTCAGGGGAGGAAAGTGTCGCAACACCCGGCAGGTCCAGCAGGGCGAGCGTGGTGGTCTGAGTCTGGCAAATGCCAGTCTTACGATCAACAGTAACACCGGGCCAATTGCCGATAACCTGACTGCGGCCAGTCAACTTGTTGAACAGGCTGGATTTGCCGGAGTTGGCAGTTCCAAGCAAATGAACTTGGGGTTTGTCTTCACAGCGACAAGAGCCGGTGTCGTGGCAGCTCATTGGCTAACCTCTTCCACCAAAATGGTGTCAGCCAGATCAACGCCAACTGCCACGCGCTGAGAGCCGATGGAAAGGATACGTGCCCGCTTGCCGCTGCCTTCAAAAATAGAAAGTGGACGGTCACTCGTCAGGCCAAGAGAGCGCAACTTCAGGGCATCTGCCCGGTTTCGCCCAAGGCGAACAACTTTCAACTCAACACCTGCACGCGCTTCTGTCAGCGGCTTGGCCTGTACAGGTGGAACGAATGTTTCGCGGTAAGGCGCGAAGACTTCTTTATGGGGTGCTTGCTCGAATGTTTCTCTGGCTAGCAAAGACATCAACGTCTCCAAAATCTTATTTCTTGAAGACATAAAACTGCAATTGCGAATGACTTGCAATGACGGGAATCAAACAAAAAGGGAAGATTCCCGCATAATAGAGTGCTGCTATCACTTTGGAATTATTATAAAAAATTGAATATTACTGTAATTGAGGCAGCCTTGTCACTCTACGCGCTTGTTCTAAAACAGCTTCTTTGGATTTAGCGCTATCCAGCCTAACCCAGTGAATCTCGCCCAGGTCGTAACTTTGCTGCAGCCGCACCACCTCAGAGTCTGCATCTGATGCGTCGCCGTGTCGCGCATCAACACGGTTGATAAGCGTCTCCACATCAGCTTCCAGCCAGATCCCCTGAAATTCTGCACCCGTCTTTATGGCAAGTTGCTCAACTGAGTCTCTTTCTGCCGGCTTGCTATAAACCCCATCGATAATGACGGAGTGCCCGGCTGCCAACACCACTTCAGCCCGATGCAGCAACTCAGTATAGACCTTATTAGAAAACTCTGGTGTGTATGTCTCTTTACCAGCAGTCTCCACCTCACCGATCTCCAGCATCTCCTTACGCAAAACATCCGTACGCAGATGCACGGCTCCCGGCATGCGCCCAAGTAAGGGGGCCAGCCCTTGAGCAAGCGTGGTTTTACCAGTGCCGGAAAGACCGCCAATCACACAAAGCACGGGTGGAGTCGGCTCAAGTGCTCTCTGGCAAATCTCAAAATACTCTTGTGCCTGATACTCTGTCTTCCGCCGTGTTTCACCTTCTTGGTGCAATGACGCCGCTGCCCCGATCTTGGCGCGGATCGCAGCTCGCATCATCAGGTAGAACCTTAAGACGCGGATGTCCTCCAGATGCTTTGGCTGTCGCGCCAGCTGGAGATAGGTGTATAGCACCACATTAGCTGCTTCGGGCTCTTTTCGCTCACATAGGTCTAGTAGTAAAAAGGCGAGATCATAAAGAACATCTCCCGTCGCGATCGCATCATCAAACTCAACCGCATCAAACAGAAGCGGCTTCCCGTCATGCATAACGATATTGGCAAGGTGAGCATCGCCATGATTGAGACGCACGAGCCCCAACTCGCCGCGGTCCCGGATCATGCCCTCGATATGCTGGTGCTCTTTGCGTGCAGCTTCGTCCAGTGCCAACACTTGGTCACTGGGAAAAAACTGCGGGAACTCTTGAAATGCCTCAAGGTTTTGGTTGGTGTAATTGAGCAGATCATCAATCCACGGCTGGGCTTCCCGCTGTGTTGTCCGGCTATGGGCATCTACCATCAGTTTCGCTAAGTCTACCGCCAGCTCTCTGCTGATACCCTTTTCCTCAGCAACCCTGTCCAGCCCGAGGTGCTCGTTAAAGCGGTTCATATGGACCACCCATTCAACGACAGCGCCATGACCGGCCAGCTCCAAAGAGCCATCCTGCTCCAACGTGATCGGCAGAGTGCTGCGGTAAATCTGCGGGGCATACTGACTGTTGAGTTTGATCTCGGCTTCACAAGCCGTTTTCCGCTTCTCTAAAGTGGAATAGTCAAGGAACGGAAACTTCACATCCCGCTTCATCTTGTAGGCATCATTTCCAACAAGAAAGGCAATATTGGCATGTGTGTCGATGCGCTTGACCTCTTGCCCCCGGTGCGCCTCCGGAGAGGTGAAAAAGCTGATGATGTCGCTTTGGGTCAGAGTATCCACGTCAAAACTGTCAGCGGTCATGAGTCCATCCATCAAAACTACGCGAAAGCAAACTCTCTGGAGGTGTTGTGCACCTTCAGGCTGCAATTGCCAATCTATCAATCGAGCTTAGGAGGTATTCTAGGGCCATAGATTTATTGTGAAAGTGAAAAACAGGGGTAACTCAACAAACTACTCAATCTGTCATGCAGGCTTCATCATTCACACTGTGTTTTGCCCAGTTCATTCCATCTAGGAATAATAAAGAGAAATACTGCAGATTTTCACGAGAGCATAATCCGCGTATCTTCGCCTCAATCGAATTAGGACTGGAGTGAGGGATGAGCCAGACAATGCGGACCGGTGGTCAGTTAATCGTGGATGCGCTGGAAGATCAGGGCGCCGAGCGTGTCTTCTGTGTGCCGGGTGAGAGCTATCTTGCTGTTCTGGATGCGCTGTATGATGCCTCCGTTCCAATAACCCTGTGCCGTCAGGAAGGCGGCGCCGCCATGATGGCAGAGGCTTGGGGTAAAATGACCGGCAAACCGGGCATTTGCATGGTGACACGCGGTCCGGGTGCAACCAACGCATCTGCTGGCGTGCACATTGCGCAGCAGGATTCCACGCCGATGATCCTGTTTGTTGGCCAGATCGCCCGCGATATGCGCGAGCGGGATGCCTTCCAGGAAGTCAACTACCGTCAGATGTTTGGCAGCATCGCCAAATGGGTTGCTGAGATTGATCAAGCGGACCGCATCCCGGAAATGATCTCGCGCGCTTACCATGTCGCAACATCAGGCCGTCCCGGTCCTGTCGTTTTGGCCTTGCCAGAAGATATGCTGATCGAACTGGCAGAAGCACAACGTGTTCCGGCTATGCGCCCAATTGAGACTTATCCGTCCAATCATCAGATGGAAGAGTTTAAACAACTGCTGGAAGGGGCTGAGCGTCCATTCTTCATTCTCGGCGGTTCCCGCTGGTCAGAAGAGACCTGTGACACCTTTAAGGCTTTTGCTGAAAAGCCCAGTTTGCCGGTTGGCGTATCGTTCCGCCGCCAAATGCTCTTTGACAACGGCCATACCTGCTACGCTGGTGATGTGGGCATTGGCATCAACCCGAAGCTCAAAGCTCGCATCGAGAACTCAGATCTCATTGTTCTGCTCGGCGATATCCTCTCCGAGATGCCAAGCCAGTCTTATTCCATGCTGAACATTCCAGTACCGGCACAAAAGGTCGTTCACATCCATCCGGGTGCAGAGGAACTTGGGCGCATGTACATGCCAACGCTGGGTATCAACGCCAGCCCTGCAGGCTTCTGCGAAGCTCTGGCAGAGTTAGACATAAAGCAGCAAGCTGGCTGGAAAGCACAGGTTGAAGAAGCGCATGCGGATTATCTGGCATGGTCAGGTGCTCGCCCAACGGTGACGGGTGATCTGCAAATGGCTGAGGTGATGGAGTGGATTGAGAACAACCTCGATGACTTCACCATCTTCACCAATGGTGCGGGCAACTACGCCACTTGGGTGCATCGCTTCCATCGCTTCCGCAAATATAACACGCAGCTGGCTCCAACCTCCGGCTCAATGGGCTATGGCCTACCAGCAGCCGTAGCAGCCAAGCTCAAGTTCCCTGAGCGTGATGTGGTCTGTTTTGCGGGTGACGGATGTCTGCAGATGACCATTCAGGAGCTGGGTACTGCAGCGCAGGAGGGTGCAAACATTATTGTAGTTGTTGTCGACAACGGCATCTACGGCACAATCCGCATGCATCAGGAACGTGAGTATCCAGGGCGCATCAGCGCAACCACACTGCACAATCCAAACTTTGCTGATGTTGCAAAAGCCTATGGCTTCCACTCAAGCACAGTGAAAACGGCTGATGAGTTCGGTCCCGCCTTTGAAGCTGCAAAAGCAAGCGGCAAGCCAGCTCTGTTGCATCTGCATCTGGACCCAGAAGCGATCACGCCAATCCGTTCGCTGTCGCAGATCCGCGAAGCCTCTATGGCGACCAGTTAATCTGAAAATATCGGAGACGGTGATCTAACTCATCGTCTCCCGATCAAGCGTAGTGACGTCCAGAACAACATCCGCAAGCGCATCATCATCAGGAGAGCGCTTTACGCGGAAGCCGAGACTGCGGCACATATCCAGCATGGTGGTGTTCTCGCGTAAAACCTCGCCTTTGACGGTCTGGATACCATCCACTTTCGCATAACGAATAATCAACTTCATCAAAACCCAACCAAGGCCCATGCCTTTGAGGTTGGACTGAACCATCACCGCATACTCGCCCTCAGTATGGTCTGGGTTTGCATGAAGCCGGACTACTCCCAAAATATCGCCCGTTTCAGGATCAATAGCCGAAAATGCCATAGCCCGCGCATAGTCCAACTGCACGAGACGAGCTAGAAACGTGTGCGAGAATTCTTTGACTGGAGCAAAGAAACGCAGGCGCAAGTCTTCAACCGAAACCTTCTCAAAGAAGTTCTTCAGTTTGCCTTGGTCTTCAGGTCGGATTGGCCGGATCAGGATCGTCTTACCGTCCTTCAGCTTGTGTGTGTGTTCCCATTCAACAGGGTATGGCACGATAGACAGGCGAGATGCGCCTTGTCGTCCCGGACGTTTTTCCGGAGCACTGATCGCGACACGCGCATCAAGGACAACAATGCCATTCTCATCGACCACAACTGGGTTCAGATCCAGCTCCCGCACTTCCGGGAAATCAACGGCGATTTGAGAGAGCTTCACCAAAAGGTGCTCCACCGCTGCAACGTTGGCAGACGGTCGATTACGGAATCCCTTCAACAGCTTGGCTGTGCTCGTACGTGAAATCATTGCCTTGGCGAGGTTAAGGTCAATCGGCACTAGATCAATCGCCCGGTCACCAACCACCTCAACGGATGTGCCGCCTTTGCCAAACACGACCACAGGACCAAACACCGGATCATCTGCAAGGCCAGCATAGGTTTCTAATCCAAACCTGCGTGTCACCATTGGTTGGATTTCAACACCGGTAATGTCAGCATGCGGGTAGGAGTGCTTCACATTGCCAAGGATCTTCTCAAAAGTTGCTTTCACGCCAGCAACGCTGTCAACGCCAAGATGCACGCCGCCAACATCAGACTTGAAGGTTAAATCAGGGCTGCTGACTTTAAGAACAAGCTGATCATGTTTGTCGAACAAAACCTCAGCAACCTTGGCAGCTTCCTCAACGGTTTTGACCAGATGCAACTCTACCTGATTGACTGAATAGGCTCGCAGAAGTTCCCGCGTCTGCAAAGGTGTAAGCCACTTCTGTCCATTCTCCAGCGCAACGCGGATAGTCTCTTTCGCCAGCCGCAAGTTGGGCTTATAATCGCTGGGCAGGCTGTCTGGGACAGCAGAAAGATGATCCTTTGCTTCCTTGTATCGAACCAGATGCATAAAGGAACGAATTGCGCCAGACGGGCTTGGATAACAAGGCACACGCGCTTCATCCAGAACCTGCCGCGGAATATTGGCACCACCAGCCAGCGTAGTCACAAAAGCCTGATGCTTGCCAAGCCGTTTGCGATCTTCCTGACCGGCCTCAGCAAAGGCTTTTGCAACCTTAGAGAAATCTTCAAATGCTGTTGGTGCAGCTATCGCCAGCACACCGTCAGAGTTCGGGTCTTTCAAAAGAGCGCTGATACCCTCTTTGAACTCTTCAGGGCTTGCTGCTTCAGGCAAGACCATCGGATTGTCCGGCCGCGCGTCAGTCCGTGTCAAAGAGCACAGCTTCTCTTTGGTTTCCTCACTGATAGGAGCCAGCTTGCCACCAACCTTCGCAAGGCGATCAGCAGCCAGCGTTGCCAGACTACGACCATTCGCGATGATAGAAAGACGCCGCCCCGCTGATGGAGCAACACGGGTGACAGTCTCTGCTGCTTCAAACATCTCATCTAGGTCGTAAACACGAAGCACGCCAGCACGCTGCAAAGCGGCATCATAAACAGAATCGCGCGTTGCCAGACGGCTGGAGTGGGCGGTACCTGAAATGTGTTGGTCACGGCTCGCACCACTGCGAATAACGATTACTGGTTTAGACCGGGCTGCCGCCCGTGCAGCTGACATAAACTTGCGCGGGTTTGCAATGGTTTCAAGGTGCACAAGGATCGCTTTGGTCCGATAATCCTGCGCGTACCAGTTCAGCAAGTCAGAGACGTCTACATCCAAACGGCGGCCAAGAGAAACAACGCCGGAGAACCCGATGGAGTTAGCTTTGGCCCAGGACAATGTGGTGTTGAAGATGGTGCCGGAGCGGGAAATAAGCGCCAGCTCCCCCTTCAAAGCTTGCTCGCTTGTCAGGAGCGTAGAGAGCTTGGAATGCGGGGAGGCGATCCCGAGGCTACCCGGACCGAGAATTCGAATATTGTATGGATGTGCCGCTTTCAAAAGCGCATCAAGATGTTCATCGCGCCAGCTGTCAAAGCCGCTTGCGGGAATAACCACTGCGCGTGTGCCTTGCTCGCCGAGAAGCCTGATGTCATCTGCTGCTGTAGTATGATCTCCCAGTAAAATGGCAAGATCTGCTTTGCCATCCACCTCTGGAATAGAAGCGATACTCCTAAATCCATCTGCCGAAGTTCCGGACAAGCCAATAAATGCTCTTGGACCAGAAAAACCGCAACCGACAAGGCTGTCGATGAGACGCTGCAGGACCACCTCCTGCTTGCTGTTTGGGCCAACAATGGCAATGGAGCGTGGAGAGGTCAAACCCTCTAGATTGCAGATCGTCATAGCGCATTTCCCGTCAAACTCTGTTGAGTTTTAGGTGCTGTTACTCAGGCATTCAATTCAGACCGATGCCTCTCATAAAGGAGCTGAAGGGCGTTCGATCTTCAAAATAGAAGAGAGGTGCGACAGCAAAGCGACACCTCTCTTCCTTTCAAAATGGGCAAGGATCGGGAGACAAAATGGGACGTCCCCCGACTAGATTAGTGAGCCATCAGAACTGGAATAGTCATGGAATGCAGAATGTCACGGGTCGCTCCACCTACGAGATATTCGCGCATGCGGCTGTGGCCGTAACCACCCATAACAAGCAGGTCTGTTCCATTTTCTGAGACGTAGTTGAGAAGCGCATCGCCAACACCAATTGGTGGGTTGTTGATCACATCAACATTGATCTCAAGATCGTGGCGGGCAAGATACGTTGCAATGTCGGACCCTGGTTCGCCTTCAAGAGGCAGACCTTTGTTCACGATCACGATTGTAACATGCTCTGCCATTTCCAGAATTGGAAGCGCTGCATGCACTGCACGTGCTGCTGTCGCGCTGCCATCCCAAGCCAAAACAACTTTCTTCGGCTTAAAATCACCTTTGGAGATGAATGGAACGATCAGCGTAGGTACGCCAGATTCGAACAGCAGACCTTCGATCAGCATTTCGCGCATTGGCTCAGGTGCTTCAGGGTTGTCCTGACCAATCACAACCATGTCGCTCAAGCGGCAATGACCCATGATGGATTCAAGGCTGCCACCAGTGACGATCTCTTCCACACGAGTTTCAGTGGAGATCCCAGCGAGTTCTGCATAGCCTTTGAACTTCTCAGTAGAAGTCTTGGCAGCATCGATGGCCTGATTTTTAGCAACCTGCAAATAATCGGTTGGCATTGGTGCAGCCAGAAAACCGGGCACGATTGGTTCGAATGCCAGCGCAAGCCCCGTCGCATGTGCACCTGCTTGACGGGCAAATTCAACAGCAACCTTAGATGCTGTTTGATCGCCGTTCAGGTCTGTAATGGTGAGAATGTCCTTGATTGCCATAAGCCTTGTCTCCTTGCCCTCTATTTCTTAGCGGTACGGGAGGTTGTCCCTCGCCTGAAATATTAGGTCAGCATTGCAATAGCTGCTTTGATCCTTATCAACCTTAATCATTGGGATAAGGTTTTGAAAAATAATGCAGTTTCACTATTATTATAAGTTAGGGAGTGTAAGGTAGTCCAGTTTCGACCCAAATAGGTATACTTAAAGTCTTTATACTTTAGGCAAAGAAGAACTCATTGGCTGAATAAAAGCAGAGTTTTTATACACTTGCACCCTGCAAAGATATTTTAAACGAATGAACCTAGGGGCATGTGAATAGTCATTAAATCTTCGAATTACTAAGGTTTATTACTGAGAAAATTGTGATATTTCTATATCTGACGGAATTCAGGGAGGGGCTGGATTTGCGCCTATTGCAAGGACGGCCAATTTATTTTCGGGAGTTTATAAATGAAAAATCTTAAGGTTGCGACAGCTGCGCTCGCAGCAACAATGGACTCCGCATTTGTGGGCGAAGCTCTGGCTGCAGATGTGACCTGGAATGTCTCGTTGTGGGGCAAACGACGTGCATTTACCGAGCACGTTGAAAAGCTATCGGAAGAAGTGGCAGCACGCACAAACGGCAAATTCGAAATCAAGCTGCATTACGGTGGAGCGCTCTCCAAATCTCGCGAAAACCTTGATGGTATCTCCATCGGTGCGTTCGAGATGGCACAGTTCTGTGCATCTTACCATGCAGACAAAAACCCGACATTGACCACCACCGATCTGCCATTCCTCGGCGTGCCGGATCTGGAAACTCAGGTAAAGGTAGATTTCGCGCTCTACAATCACCCTGCAGTTCAAAAAGACCTGGGTCGTTGGAATGCAAAGCTGTTGATGCCATCTCCAATGCCGCAGTACAACCTGCTGGGTAAGGGCGATGCACCTGCAAAGCTGGCCGACTTTGAAGGCATGCGTGTACGTGCTCTTGGTGGCGTTGGTAATGCGATGAAGACCATTGGCGCTGTTCCAACAACCGTGACAGCTTCTGAGGCGTATCAGGCGATTGATTCTGGCACCGTGCAGGCAGTTGCTTTTGCGCCTCATGCACACCTGTCATTCAAAACAGTTGAAGCTGGCAGCTGGTGGACCAACAACCTGAACCCAGGCACCGTGAGCTGCCCGGTTGTCGTCAGCAATGACGCCTACGACATGCTGTCACCTGAGTTCCAAAAGGCACTGGATGAAAGTGTAGCTCCTGCAGTTCAGCACTACCTGGACACCTACGCAAAGGTCTACGACAAGTTCTATCCAGCTCTGGAAGCAAACGGTGTAAAGCAAATCTCCTTTACCGAAGAAGAGCTTGAAGGCTTCAAGGCTGTTGCCGGCAAGCCTATCTGGGACAAGTGGGTTGAAGACATGTCTGCAAAGGGTCTTCCAGCAGCAGAACTTCTCACGCTTGTACAAAACACAATTGCAGGTAAGTAATTACCTATCAAAAGGCGCACTTTGTTTGGTGCGCCTTTTTTAATCCGATGGCGCTGCACATCGGAGGTTTATTTAAGAGCCTGCTCGAATGTATTCGCTCAGAGCAGGGCACAACATTTCTCTTAAAATCGGGCTGATAATATGTCCAAATCAAACGGCCCCGCATATCCCAAGTCGGATATGGCCTATCTCCGCTTTAATGGTGTATTGGGGAAAATCGAAAACCTGTTCAATCTCATTGCTGCGACGTCCATCCTCGTCTTGATGTTGCTGGCTGTCGTTCAAGTCGCTGGACGCAACTTGTTCAACCAGCCCGTACCCGGTTTTATTGATATTACAGAGCAAGCCATGGCCGTATTCGCGTTCATGGGCATCGCTTATTGCCAGCGTGTTGGCGGCCACATCCGTATGGAGTTGGTAATCGGCGTCTTCAAAGGCCGTACTCAGTGGATTGCAGAGTTCCTTGGCGTGCTGGCAATTCTGCTCGTTGTATCGGTATTGATGTATGGCTCCTTCCTGCACTTTGATCGTGCATGGACCTTTGGGGACAGCACGATGGATATTTCCATCCCGACCTGGCCGTCCAAGTTTATTGTTCCACTTGCATTGTCATTGTTGTGGCTTCGTCTCGTTCTTCAGCTGTTTGGCTACTCCCGCCTGATCATCAACCCGTCAGCCTCAGTATTGGATTTGCCACACGTGATGGATGCTGCTCAGCATGCAAAAGCTGAGATTGAGGAGACATTCCATTCTGCTGAAAACGGAGAAGAAGGGCCTGAAATGAGAACACCTGCCCATGGAGGTGCATCATGACCCCGTTTGATATCGGTCTCATCATGACCGGGATGCTCTTGCTTCTCGTCATCATTGGTGTTCGCGTTGCCTTTGCGGCAGCGTTCGTCGGCATTATGGGCATGGTCGCGATCTTTTCCATGCGCCTCGGGTTTGAACGCGGTGTCATGACCGCTGCAAAAATGGCTGGCACGATCCCGCATTCCAAGTCTGTGACCTATGCACTGTCCGTTTTGCCCACCTTCATCCTGATCGGCTTTCTGGCCTATTACGCTGGCCTGACAAAGCAGCTGTTTGAAGCCTCAAAACGCTGGCTGGGCTGGCTTCCGGGCGGTTTGGCAATCGGAACTGTCTTCGCCACAGCAGGTTTTGCGGCTGTATCAGGCGCATCAACCGCAACTTCCGCTGTGTTCGCCCGTGTTGCGATCCCTGAAATGCTGGAGGCAGGC
This sequence comes from Pseudovibrio sp. WM33, assembly GCF_001623165.1. NCBI lineage: Bacteria > Pseudomonadati > Pseudomonadota > Alphaproteobacteria > Hyphomicrobiales > Stappiaceae > Pseudovibrio > Pseudovibrio sp. WM33. The sequence continues at coordinate 23,518 of NZ_LMCK01000048.1, read as the reverse complement.
TATTCCAAACGCCTCTCTGCAGCAGTGGTTGCAGCTGGTGGAACATTGGCCTCGCTTATCCCGCCAAGTGCGATCCTCGTGATCTACGCCATTTTGGTGGAAGAGAGTGTTGGTAAACTCCTCATGGCAGGTTTCTTGCCCGGTGTTGTTTCCGTTCTCATCTATGCAGCCATCATTTACGTCATCGCTGCATGGCAGGGCGGAGCACCTGCCATCGGTGGCTACAGCTGGAAAGAGCGCTTTGAATCTGTACCTGGCACGTTCCCTATCATTGGCGTGATCCTGATCATTTTCAGCAGCCTCTATTTTGGCTTTGCGACACCAACAGAAGCTGGTGCATGTGGCGCGTTCGTGGTGTTGTTGGCTGCGTTTTACAAAGGCATGCGTACCAAGCAGCTTTTCCTGGCCCTTCACGAGACAGCAAAGCTGACGGTGATGATCTTCACGCTCATCTGGGGCGTACTCGTCTATGTCCGTTTCCTCGGCTTCGCAGGCCTTCCGGATGCATTCCGTGAGTTCATTGTTGCACTCGATTATCCACCAATGATGATCATTGTTTGCATTCTGCTTGGGTATGCTGTGCTTGGAATGTTCATGGATGCAATCGGTATGCTGGTTCTCACTCTTCCAGTAGTCTTCCCGGCGATCATGGCACTGAATGGTGGTCTCGATGTCAGCGCGGCAGAAAGCACACTCGGCATGTCCGGTGCAGCCTGTGCAATCTGGTTCGGCATCATCGTTGTGAAGATGGCAGAGCTCTGCTTGATTACACCGCCCATTGGCTTGAACTGTTTCGTGGTCTCCGGTGTGCGTCCAGACATTCCGGTTCAGGAAGTCTTCCGCGGCGCGACACCGTTCTTTGTAGCGGATGTGGTGACCGTAGCTGTCTTGGTGGCCTTTCCGGCAATCATCACCTTCTTGCCATCCTTGATGTAAAATGGATGATCAATTGAGATAATGGGAAACCCCGGTCCGTGGACCGGGGTTTTTTATTGCGCCATACTCTGTGGTTTCCAACAAAGAGCATTGCCATGAAAATCAAAAAATTATCCAATCAACATCAAGAGGTAGTCTGGTCGTTCTTGATGAACCACGTCTACAGCTCAATGTTTTTGCTCAACAACATCGAAAAAGCGGGCCTTGAGTACACGAGTGAGCTCTACTCGGGAGAGTATTGGGGCGCTTATGATGAAGCCGACGAGTTAAAGGGTGTTTTGGCACAGTTCTGGAACGGTAACTTGATGTCTCAGGCACCTGACTTGAACGCTCTGGAAACTCTCACCACGTACTTCCGTGAAGTTGTTAATCGCCCGGTTGCCGGAATGGTTGCTGATGGTGAGCAAGCCAGTTTTGTGTTGAACAAACTGAACTTTCCCGCAAATGCCTATAATACCAACCGCAGTGAAGGCCTCTATCAACTGGCCTTGGAGGACCTGCAACTCTCTGAGAAATCAACTAGTGATCAATTCAGTCTGATTGCAACATCAGAAGCTGATGCGTCATTACTGTTCGATTGGCTAAAAGCGTATGAGCTGGAAGCCTTTGACGGTGAAGCCAGCGAAGAGCATGACAAACACATCACAAATCGCGTAATGGAAATGCAAAAAAGCGGCAATGCATGGGTCTTGCTGGACAGAGAGCAACCTGTTGCGCTGAGTGGGTTTAATGCAACCCTCGCAGAAATCGTGCAAGTTGGCCCTGTCTGGACACCACCAGAACATCGCAACAATGGATATGCCAGAGCCGTCGTTGCACTCACACTGGATCTTGTGAAGAAGCAAGGTGTACGGAGATCGGTTCTGTTCACCGATAATCCCGCGGCAGCAAAAGCTTATGAGGCTATCGGTTTCAAGCAAAACGGAAGCTTCCATCTTGCCTTGCTTAAGGAGCCTGTTGAGTTATCGAGTGTCTCAGCCTGATCTTCTTTAGGGGCGCTCGAAGTGACGCATACCCCAACTCTCTCGGATATTGATTTCTACCGAGGTTCGATAGCATCCAGAAACCCATCTCCTTTGCAAAGCAGCAGCGTGAGCCAGTCCACGCAATCGGAGAGATTAGGCACTCCGATTGTAGCAATGTCTGGTGAAGGAGGTGGTAGCTGGATGAAGCTTGAATTTAAGTTCAAAATAAAAAAAGCACGGAACAGACTGGTACTCTAGTTCCGTGCAATTCTAAAATAAGCCATCGGGAAAGGGGGCGGTAGCTCCCTTTCTCTTCCTCAATATAGTCCTGATCTCTTAATCACGCAATAATGAGGATATAGTGGGTATTCCACCGTAATAACTTCTAAAACAAGCTGCCTTGTGCGTCTGGATCAACCACACTTTTCTTCTTTCTCGGAGCGGGTTTAGCCTGCTTTGCTTTCGTCTGAGCCACGTGTTCCTCTAAGTTCTTTGGAGGAGAAGTTGGCTTCGCAGTAGCCTCCACGACAGGTTCTGACACCGGCTTTACTGCTCGTGTTGGTGTTGGTGTTACACCACCTCCATCAGCCACAGCTCCAACAGTACCGCCCTTCATCTCCAGCTTCAGGGCTTGCCCTGCCTGAACCTCTTGAGCGCCGGCCAGTGGAACATCATTCTCATCACGCACCACAGCGTAACCACGTTCGATCACTCGTTCATAGCTTAGTGATCCTAAAAGTCCGGCAGAGTTGGTGAGACGTAAACGCTGTCGATGCACCTGGTTGGAAAATGCTGCAATGGCTCGACCTTTCAAGACCTGCAGCCGCTCGCGGCCTTGCGTAACTTGCCGTTCGAGTGTGATTGGACGCAATCCGGAAGAAACTGCTGTCAAAGAGTTCCGGTGGATTTGCGTGTTCATCTTCAGGCCGTGCTCAAGACGACCTGCCACCATATCAAAGCGCTGGCGTGGAAGAGCGAGAAGGTCTCGTGGAGCAGGAAGTGCAGCACTTGCCGCCCGCAGTTCTGTTCGGCGCGTTTGGATCAAGCGTAACAGACCCGTTGAAAGACGGCGAGATAAATCATCTACCTGAGCCGTCATCTCAGCCTTTACCGGAACTGCAAACTCAGCCGCACCAGTTGGTGTTGGTGCGCGCACATCGGCGGCCAAATCAATCAGTGTCCAATCTGTCTCGTGGCCAACAGCTGAAATCAGTGGGATTTGAGAGTCTGCTGCCGCACGAACCACAGCTTCATCATTAAAGCCCCAGAGGTCTTCAATCGAGCCACCACCACGCGCAACGATCAGAACGTCAGGGCGTGGGATCGCTCCGTTTGCCTCAAGTGCGTTAAAACCACGAATACCAGCAGCAACTTCGGAGCCGCAGCTCTCACCCTGAACGCGAACTGGCCAAACCAAAACATGCAGAGGAAAACGGTCACTGATGCGGTGCAAAATATCGCGAATAACCGCGCCAGTTGGGGACGTAACAACACCAATCACGCGTGGCATACGTGGTAAGGCAACCTTGCGCTCTTCTGCAAACAAACCTTCTGCCGCCAGTTTGCGCTTGCGTTCTTCCAGCAGTGCCATCAACGCTCCAGCGCCAGCTGGTTCAAGGCTATCAATCACCATCTGGTACTTGGATTGCCCGGGAAAGGTGGTGATTTTACCCGTTGCAATGACTTCAAGACCTTGCTCTGGCTGAACTTTGAGCCGTGAAGCATTACCACGCCAGATAATGCCGGAAAGCACGGACTTGTCGTCTTTTACATCAAGATAGATATGCCCTGAAGCTGGTTTGCTCACACGACCCAACTCGCCCCGCACACGGATATAACCAAACTTGTCCTCAAGCTCGCGTTTGATATCACCGGAAATCTCGGAGACGGTATATTCAGCAATGTTGGAGCGCTCAGACAATGTCAGACTTCTTTCATATGCGGCAAAAAGTAAACCATTCTCTCTTAGTGTAGCCCGCGACAATTGCAAAGGGGAACCGTGAGAAGCGCTTCCACCTGTTGAGACATTGAGTTCTCACCAGCAAATCTTTAAGCGCAAAGTGGCATCTGCCGTGTGCTTGGCATATGGTGCCCCCATGTCCCGCTATGAGTTTCGCATGCAACGCTTATTTGTCGATCAAGATCTCCGCGCAGGCCTTCAATTGGAGGCAGACCGCGCACAGGCCAACTACCTTCTGAATGTCCTTCGCATGAAGGAGGGAGGCGATGTGCTCGTCTTCAACGGCAAGCATGGAGAGTGGCGGGCTCAGATACTGCCGACGGGGCGTAAGTCCTGTCAGCTGATTGTGACTGAGCAGCTGCGTGAGCAGACACCAATGCCAGACTTGGACTATCTGTTTGCACCGCTGAAACTGGCGCGTCTGGATTACATGGTTCAAAAGGCCGTGGAGATGGGAGCAGGGCGCTTACGCCCGGTGCTCACCCAGTTCACCCAAAACCCAAAGGTGAAGCTGGAGCGCATGGAATCCAATGCGCTTGAAGCTTGTGAACAGTGCGGCGTGCTTTCAATCCCCTCCGTATTGGAGCCGCAGCAACTTAAGAAACTTCTTTCTGCGTGGGAGCAAGAAGAAGGTGATCGTCAGATTATCTTCTGTGACGAAGGCCATGGGACGCACAATCCGTTGGAGGCACTGAAAGATGTTCCTAAAGGACCTCTGGCCGTATTAATCGGCCCGGAAGGCGGTTTCTCTGAGGAAGAGCGTGCGCTTTTGCATAACAAACCATTTGTACATGCTATCCCGCTTGGCCCACGGATTTTAAGAGCAGACACAGCTGCCGTCGCGGCTTTGGCCGTTGTTCAGGCAAAATTGGGAGATTGGTTCTAAGGTACCTCTAAATGGAGGCCTGAATGGACCTGAACAACAAGACTGCTAACGCTGAAAAGCAGCCCCAAAAAGAGAGCTCAAAAAAGAAAGACCGCAAGAGATGGCGCCTGTCCATCTCCGCCGTCTTCAGCATTGGTGCGGCGATGCTGCTGGCCTTAATTGGCGGTTCCATGCTCCTTTATGTATCTGATGCCACAAACCGTCAGACAACCGTCATTATGCGCGAAACTGGGGCTCTCATTGTCGAACGTGGTCTTGAGGTTGTTGAAGATTTCTTCCGTAACGAAGAACGGATGGGGCTGCTGGCAGCTGAAGTCTTGTCAGACCCACTGATCTACAACGCGCCTGTTGCTTTGCGTGAGCAGTTGATTTCCATCCTGTCCCGCCAGACCAACATTAAGCGGATTTCCTACACCTTCCCGACGGGGCGTCAGATTTCAGTACAGCTGGATCATGCGGACCAACCGGTTCAGCAAGCGATGGTCATGCCTCCTAATGAACAGGATATGGAAGTTGGCAATCATCGCTGGGCTCCGCCGTATTATGATGAGGGCATAGGCGAAACGTTTATGCAGTTTGCAGTCTACATTAGAAATCCGGTCGACAATACAATCTCTAAACTCACGTTGGATTACCCAATATCTCTACTCGGTCAACTGATGGCTCGCATTAAATGGCGGGCTTCTCAGATTCCGTTTATCCTCTACGGACGAGATCAGGTCCTGGCGAGCTCAGAGCAAGCGTTTCTGAGCTTCAAGCCGAGCAAAGCCAAGCCGATCCCATTGATCTCAGATCTGAAAGACACACCTCTGAGCAGTATCTGGTCCGAAAATGCCAAGCGCAGGTCTCTCAATACCAGTTATGAAGCCCACATCGACACAACCACCCATGGCACCTATCTGTATCTTTATGACGACCTGAGAAACGGAAATCGGTTCCCTATAATCATCGGAAGCTATGTATTAGCGTCTGAGTTCAGTGTTCCGTTCGAGAACTTGCACAAAATCTTTGTTGCAGCCACTGCTTTTCTGGCTGTCGGTGTGCTTCTTATGTTTTTGATTGGTCGAAGACTTGCAGGACCATTTGTGGCTCTTGGAACGCAAGCAAATGCAATCAGAAAATTGAACATGGAAGGGTTGAATGCATTACCTAGGTCGCGTCTTAAAGAGGTAGATCAGGCAAACCAGGCTTTTAACTCAGCAGCTGTAGCCCTCAGCGCCTTCTCAAGATATGTACCAAAAGACCTTGTAAGAGTGTTGTTGGAGCGAGAGTTCGAAGGCCTCAACAGCACCGAGCTGCGTGAAATGACAATCCTTTTCTCTGACATAGCCGGGTTCACAGGCGTTGCCTCCAAGCTGACAGCGGAGGAAACTACGTCCTTACTTAATACCCATTTTCAGGAGCTTGCGGATTGCATCAGCCAAACCCATGGAACCATCGATAAATACATCGGTGATGGATGCATGGCATTTTGGGGTGCACCGGAAACTATGGAAAACCACGCGCAATCAGCCATTGATGCGGTACGCCTCATTGCGCAAAGGTTGGAGACAGAGCTTGAAAGCGAAGAAGGGACGATTGAGAAGCCGCGATTGCGCATTGGCGTTCACACAGGAACGGTGGTTGTCGGCAACATCGGCGCGATTGAGCGGATGAACTATACTGTGGTCGGAGATGCCGTGAATGTGGCCGCGCGCCTTCAGGAGCTTGGAAAGAAGGTTGATCCGGAGGCCAGAGTGATCGCCCTTGCCAGCAACGCGACTGTGGACCATCTCAGTGATAAATCTCATACGAACCATTTGGGAGACTATCAGTTGCGTGGGCGTGAGGAGGCAGTTGATGTCTACCGGATTGTTTAGTGCGGGTACCACTATTGAACCCAGTTCAATCAAATTTCGTCTCTTAGACATAATAATTGCAGAATACTACATCCAAAATTAGGGAACTGACGTTACGTCTGTTGAGTGATTAAATAGCCGTGAGAAGCTTACGAGGGGAAAACCTCATGTTACGAAACCCCAATAACAATATGTTTTCCCTTATGGAAATGTTCAGCCAAAACTATGCAAAAGCCTATAGGGACTATTGCGAAACCAGCCACGGCTTAATGCCCTTTATGCAGACAGAGAGAACGCCCTCTGGAAAGTCGGGAACAACATCTGCTGGTGCAGCCGAGTTTCCATACATGAATTGGGCTGATCCGTCTAAGTGGCAAGGGATGACCGGGTTGCCACAACAGGCAATGTTCTCTCAAATCATGAGCATGTTCTCAGGTGATAAGAACATCAGTGCAGCCATGCAACGTCATCTCAACCGCAAAGATGCCATGAATGTCGAAAGCTGGATGGAGTTGATGCCGATTCTGTTGATGCTATCCTACGGCAACATGCTGAAGAATTATCTGGCAGGGCCGCAGCGCACTATGATGGAGGCCTACTTGCAAGGCTTTGCAAAAGGGTGTCCAGAGTTACATCAGGACACGGATGCTGCTCGTAACCCAATCTTGGATGCACAGGAAGCTTTCTGGTCGCAGATGATGCCCTTAGAAAATCCGATGCTCGAATTCTGGACAAATGTTCTGCAGGGCACGAGCTCAGCTTCTGATGAGCACAATGAGTCACCAGAAGAATCTACAACGCAAAACACGCGAGCCAAGAAGCCATCGTCTCCGGAGAACGGATCAAGCTGTCAGGCGCATCAATCCACTGCGAAGGATTCGCATGTACCATCTTTGTCTGGAGGTTTGGCAGCAATGCAACAAGCTCAGAGCAAGGCTTGGCAGCAATATTGCGACGTTTTTTGGCCAAATCGACCACATAGGTAACAATATTTCACATATACCTGAGGATAACTTTTTGTGATAAAGATCACGAATTGAGGAAGTTGTTTACTGCAATTTCCTCCGTTTCCGTTCAGATCGAGAGTTCAGAACTAGCCTGATCGTCCAAGATGATATAAACTTACATGAATTAATCTAGCATAAGTCTCTATCCTAGAGAGAATTACTAGATGTTTTTTATATCGTAACTCCAGATTGATTGTTCTCGTTCGGTTTTTATTTTGACTATTGGATTCTTTCGAGAGTCTAATCGAATATAAGAGCAAGTTTGATTATATTAATTATTGTGATGAGTCGCTCTAAACTCCCTAAGAGAGGGAAAAGACTGCGATAATAAAGTAATATATTCCAACTCTCGGTTTTCTTTCCACCAGTTTGCTGTATATTCATATCAAATTGTTATGGATTGGGGACATGACAGCACTATTAGACTTAGATTCTCTGCGAACTCTGGTAATGATTGCGGATACTGGGAGCTTCACACGAGCAGCAGAAGAACTTGATAAAACGCAATCAGCGATTTCCATGCAAATGCGTCGCATGGAAGATAAGCTTGAGCGCACGGTCTTCCGGAGAGAAGGGCGGCACTCAAAACTGACAGAGGATGGTGAGCTATTGTTGCGCCATGCCCGTCAGATGCTGCGTTTGAATGACGAGACTTTAGCTATGTTCTCGGAGCGCGAAGTGACCGGTAAGGTTCGTCTTGGTCTTGCGGAAGGCATTGACGAAACCAGAACTGCAAAGATTATCTTCGAGTTCTCTAAGAACAATCCAAAAGCTGAAGCATCCATCGTCTGCGCACCGGCAGCAGATCTTCGTAAGGCTTTGGGAGAAGGCAAACTGGATCTTGCCATCATCGGCAGCCTTGCAGACGAAGCTGAAGCTGGTGAGGGGAGTGTTCTTTCCAGCGAGCGTCTCGTCTGGGCAGCTGGTAGCAATTTCAAACTTGCCAGTGAAAGAGAACTGCCATTGGCTGTTGGCTTGGAACAATGTCGAATTCGAAAAGCAGCTGTTGAAGCGCTTGAGGATGACGAACGCGCATTCCGTATCCAATACAGTTCAAGCAACCCAGGTCTTGTTGAAATGACAGCAGCAAGTGGCATGGCAATTACAATTCAGCCGCGTTCATCCCTTGTTGCATCGGATGCCGGGCTGCTGGAACTGGAAGGCCTGCCAATGCTGCCAAACTACGTGGTGAAGCTGGTTCGCGGTAAGGAAAGCCATTTCAAAGCAGCAAACGCTTTGAGTGATTATCTGGCGAAGTCCTTCGAGAAAACCGCAGCCTCTGCCTGAGTAGCTTGCTAAGAATAAGTTCCGTCTATTGGAAAAGAAAAAGGGCCTGCGCAATGCAGGCCCTTTTCATATGTGGGTGATGAATTTTTGGCGGTTCAATTAGGGGTAGAGCCGCCAATTGAGGCTCCCACAAAATTATGCGCGTTGGCGGCGCTTTTCCATTTCGGCACAGCGGCGTTCACTGGCGCGAATACGCAGATGCCAGCTTGGGTCTTTGCCATCTCCAGCAGAAAGCGCGCTGAAAACGTCATCGCGGGTAATGCCGATGTCGTCCAGCATACGGTCTTCCAAGCGTGTAAGCTCAACCATTGCGCGACGATCCTGGTAGTGTTTCCAGAGCTTTAGAGGCAAAGCTGTCAGCACGTGCAACGTGTGAGCCAGCGTCAGTGGTTCAAAGGTGCCTGCATTAGCGCGATTTGGGTTGCGATATTCAGAAGGGGTAGGGAATGCAAGCGTCATGGTATCACTCTCCCGTTTGGATAGGCTGCTCTGGCCATCCATTGGAACTGGTATAGGGGGTTAAAAAAGAGGGAACGGTGTCGTTCGATGAGTCAAATATCACCGAAAAGTTCTAGACAAACAAGAGAATGTTTTCGATTGAAATCCATTCAAGATCGTGATTGATTGATCATCGTTAAATGGGAGGGAGCCCATGCCTTATTCGATCGATGTTGATCAATTGAGAACATTTCTGGCCGTCGCAGAATTGGGAAGTTTTACCAAGGCTGGCGATGCCGTACATAAAACTCAGTCCGCTGTTTCCATGCAAATGAAGAAGCTTGAGGAACGTATCGGACAACCAATATTTGTGAAAGACGGACGTAACTCTAGGATAACAGAGCACGGAAGACGTCTTGTCGAATATGCGCGGCGCATGGTTGCTTTAAATGATGAAACGCTCTCTGCGTTTCATGAACCTGAGATCGCCGGACGAATCCGGTTAGGTTTACCTGATGACTACGCAGAACGACTGTTGCCACAAGTACTTGCAGCATTTAATCGGCTGAACCCTTGCATCAATTTGGATGTGGAATGTTCCAGCTCTAACGAAATTGGGCGCCGAATCCAAAAGGGTGATCTGGATGTGGGAATCGTCACAAGCGGTGACTGTACCAGTGTACCGGGACAGATTGTGCGCCGTGAGCCTCTACAATGGATTGGCTCTCGTGAGCATATCGTTCATGATCAGCGCCCATTGCGCCTTGCGGTTGGTCCAACAACTTGCTCATGGAGACAGGCAGGCGTTGCTGCGCTTGATCATCTGAACGTTCAGCATCAGGTGGTTTATACCAGCGCCAGCGCCGCAGCTCTTGCTGGTGCTGTGAATGCCGGACTGGCCATCGCGATCCTGCCAGCCAGTGCGTTGCGTCAGGGACAGCGTATTCTTGGAGAAAAAGAAGGCCTGCCGCCACTGCCACCTTGCGATATCACCATCATCAGATCTCAAATGGCAATCGAGCCGGTTCATGATGCGCTTTGCCATCACATCGTAGCGTCCATTGGCAACGTTACGATGGAGTATAACGGAATGGAAACAGAAGCCGCTGAATAAGCGACTTCTCTACTGAAGTGCTTTAAGTCTGGTGGTTCAAAACGCCGGGCTTATTTTTTGGCAGAACGGCTGAGCACGATCCAGTTGCCACCCAGCGCAAACATCAGGCCAAGAATGGATGTTGCAGTCCAGGTGTAACCTTCCATCGCGGTGGAAACGCCAAGCGCCACAATCGGGAACATCACTGTCGCATAGCCTGCGCGTGCAGAACCGATCCGGCCGAGCAATGTCAGATAAGCCCCAAAGGCAACGATGGAGCCGATGACCACCATATAAAGGAAGCTCCAGATAAACTCCGGCGTAAACGGAACCTCAAAGCTGGCACCTTGTAGCAGGCCGTTCACACCAAGAAGGACAGTGCCGTACACCATACCCCATGCACTGGCTGAGATAACCGAGATCTTTTTGGCAGTCGCACGTGCAGAGACGATGTTGCCAAAACAGAAGCTTAAGGTCCCCAAAGCACACAGACCAAGCCCGCCCAACGCTGCGATATTCCAGGTATTGCCCGCAATCTCTTGATAAAACATCAGACAAATACCCGAGAAACCAAGAATGGCACCAACCACAAGCGCACGGCTTACTTTCTGTTTGAATAAAACGAAGCCAAGTACGATGTTGAACACGGATGCAAGCGAAAACACCACTGATAGCAAACCTGAAGGCAGCTCTCTTGAGCCGTGATAAAACAAAAGGAAGTTGGTTGAAAACAGCAGCAGACCAAGCCCCGCAAAGCTCAGATGAGCCCGCAGCGGAAAGGCCATCTTATGGCCGCCAAAAATGGCCCAGCCCCACATTAGGATTGTCGCAAACAGAAACCGCCAGAAAAGTGCAATCTCAGGGGTAATGACCGCCTGCAACTTCAAGGCGTACCAGCTGAAGCCCCACGCAAATACGGTTGTGCCATAAAGGGCGAGATCGAACATACTAAGTGCTTGAGGCTTTTGAGAAATAGCAATGCCTGCATCAACGTCGCTAGCACTTGTCATGAAATATTCCTGCCAATTCAAAGTGTTCCAAGCAACTTCCTGCATGAAATCGCGAGATGAAACAAATGAATAAACGTCATCTATTCATTTGAAAAACGAATGCTTTAGAGGTCTATAGGTCAGTATTAGAGATTAAAGATGCCCCATTTCGGGCTGTAGCCATCTCTCAGGATCGCAATGATCTGTGGCGGCGTAATAAGAGTAACGTCCTCGGGCAACTCCCGGGCAGCCGCCGTGTATCCCTCAAAACTCCAGCTCCACCATTTACGGTTCCTCAGAGCATAAAACTTGTCGCCACAATGAACCACAGTACCTTCCGGCCAATTCTCGTGCGGATTGATCTGCGGAAGGGAAGCCGGTGATTTCTTGTGGCCGCACCGTTGCGAATGCAAAACCAGATCCATTTCGTCAGAGCTTGGCGGCACCTCTAATCCTTCGCAGCACTTCCAATGCTCTGCAAAGCGCCGTGCATCCTCCTTGCGGCAAAAGAAACAAGGCCGATGGCCTGCGGCCAGCGCAGTCACCTCGTCAAAGAAGAAGAGTTCCGTATAAAACTTGCCCCAGACATCACGGTGCCAGTCTTTATAGGTGGTAGAGCAACACAGCCACCTGCGAGAGGCATGCGTTCGGCCAGTCAGTTTCTGCGTTTCTGGATCATGAATACGGCCACCACGATTGCCCATGAACATGCCACGGGCAGGGACAGCACACAGCTCACCATTGGGAGCAACACGGTTTTGCAAAGGCATAACAACAAGCTCATGTAAATAGAGAGCAGCTTTTGGCACACGAAAGAGCACAGCGCTGCAATAAGGAAAGATGACTGGAGCTAGGTTATCTGCTCAGTAGGAAGATGCCAAGAGCGGGGATCAAAAAGAAAATACCGACCACATAACTGGCGGCAACTACAAACCGACGGGCACCCAAGTCACCAACAAACTCGGCAAGGCGTACGGGCAAATAGCGCGTGAATGGCAAACTGTAGATCAACACAACACCCAGTACGTTATAGACCAGATGAACAATCGCGATCTCAAACGCCAGCTCTCGCTGACCAGTCACAGCAAATGCAGCCAGAATTGCTGTTAAACAAGTGCCAATATTTGCGCCAAGTGTGAACGGATAAACCTGCTTTGTTGTCAGAACACCAGAACCCGCCAGCGGCACAATAAGACTGGTTGTTGCTGAAGATGACTGCAGCAGCAAGGTCGCGATCAGCCCTGTGAAAATGCCGGAGGACGGAGCGACAGACGTCATCGTCTCAGCCAGACGACGTGCATGTCCGGCAAGCAATAGCTTGAGCAGCTGGCTCACAAACGTGATGCTGATAACAATCATCACAAAACCAATTGCCGCAATCACGAGGCCGTTCCACGGTTGCGCCAGCCCATAGGCTAGCTCACGGATTTCTCCAATGACGGGCTCGGTTAAGTAATTGACGAAGTTGAAGTTTGCGGTGATCAGATTGTCGGCAGGATCGAGCGCCGTAAAGAATTCACCAACAGCCATAGCGATCTTCTGCAAAAAGCCAAAGGCCAACTCCAGCGGGAGAAAGATCAGCAGGCAAATCAGGTTGAACGCATCGTGAACCGTCGCCGCACTAAAGGCGCGCCGGAAATCTGCACGATCCCGCGCATAACCAAGGCTCACGAATGTGTTTGTGAGTGTCGTTCCAAAGTTGGCCCCAATCACAATAGGAATAGCAATGGAGATCGGCATTCCTGCTGCAACTAAGCCAACCACAATAGACGTGGTGACAGAAGAACTCTGCACTAAAGATGTGGTGAGAACGCCAACCAGCACGCCTGCAATTGGATTGGTAGCATAGGAAAAAATCTGCTCGGCTGTCTGATGACCAATAGCAACAAAGCCCGCTTCAATAAGGCCTACAGCACAAAGAAGAAAATAGATCAGGAATCCGACAGAGATCCAGTTGAGCAAACTTATGCCCAGTGGCATGTGGTGCTCATCCTCAAGATAGGGCTCGTCGTTGTTCAGGGGATCTTTTTGCACCGACATATCCGTCTATAAAAGTTCACCACGACATTTAGCCGTATCTTCTAACACCAGTAGCACAACCTAGGAAATCACCAAGGCTTTCGTTGACCGCCTCTGCATTTGCAGGGTAAATACTCAAGCTAACTACGGTATTTTACAGGTCAATCACCTGCATCCTATTGCTCACAGATCGGCTAACTGTCAACATCTGCCGGGTGTGATTCTGCCAGTTTTTTCTACGTGGTGGCCAAATTTTCCTTGGAGGGGACATACCCGATGATGAAGAAATTTAAACTAGCATTAGCAACTCTTGCTCTTTCTGTCGGTTTTGGAGCAGCAGCTTCCGCTACGGATCTGCCAGATCTGAAGGGCCGCATCGTTGTTGCAGTAACCGAAAATGCATACACACCTTTGAACTTTGCAGACCCCAAGACCGGTGAAGGCATCGGTTGGGAATATGACGCGTTCAACGAAATTGCGAAACGCCTCAACATGAAGGTCGACTGGCGCTTGGCCTCATGGGACAGCATGATTGAAGCTGTTCGTCAGGGTCAGTTTGATGTGGGCATGGATGGTATCACCATCAACGAAGAGCGTGAAAAGCAGATCGACTTCACCGATCCTTACATGACCTCCGAGATGTTCATGCTGGTGCGGGCGAATGAAGACCGCTTCGACAACTCTAAAGCTTTTGCTGACGATCCGGGCTTGTTGGTTGGCGCGCAGCCGGGTACCACAAACTTCTACACCGCTGTTTATGCTGTGTTGGATGGCGATGAAAACAACAAGCGCATCCAACTGTTCGAAACCTTTGGTGCTTCTGTTCAGGCATTGCGTGCTGATGATGTCGACATGGTGCTGATGGATGCAACTGCAGCAGCAGGCTACATGGGTGCATCGCCAGACAGTTTTAAAGTTGTTGGCGGTCCAATCGGCTCTGAAGATTTCGGCTTCATTCTGACACCGGGTTCTGATCTGCGCGAGCCGATCAACGCAGCACTTAACTCCATGCGCGAAGACGGCACCATGGATGCCCTGAACCAAAAATGGTTCTTCGACTATAAGTCCAAGAACTAGCAATAACCTGGTTGATTTTGGCGGGTACTTGCGACCCGCCATTTTGTGTCTGGGTATTGCAGAAGCGTCAAAACCGATTTTCGCACGCAAATACACCCAGCAATCTGCTTCTGGTATGACTACGGATTTCCGCATCACTTCAGGAAATTCAAACGAGATTTAAAGGAAACGCGATGGGCATGCGTTCTGCCACAAGATCCCGGTTGAACAAGCTTCCCTGGTGGTTGCTCGCATCATTTGTTCTTGCAGTTTTCTTTCTCTGGCTCATCGCCGCCAACGGTGATTATCGCCAGATCTTTGAGACCCTTCTCAGAGGTGTCGGCATTACCCTGTTTGTCACCTTTGTCTCTTTCATCATCGCCAGCATTGTAGGACTCGTCATCGCATTAGGACGAGGGTCTAAACACCGCGCTATCCGTGAGTTGTGTTCGTTCTATACCGAGATCATGCGCGGTGTACCCATGCTGGTGCTGCTCTTCTACATTGCCTTTGTCGGTGCCCCACAAATGGTTGCAGCTTACAACTGGCTCATGGGGCCGCTGATTGAATGGGAGATCGTCGACAAGCTGCGGGTGCGCGATCTTTCCATGCTTTGGCGTGCGATCATTGCACTATCCATCGGCTACTCTGCCTTCATTGCGGAGATTTTTCGCGCAGGTATTGAGAGCGTGGATGACGGTCAACTGGAAGCAGGCCGGGCACTTGGCCTTTCCAGATGGCATACGTTCCGCTTCATCATCTGGCCGCAAGCATTCAAGAACATCCTGCCGCCACTTGGAAATGACTTCATCGCACTCATCAAGGAAAGTGCGTTGGTTTCCGTGCTTGGTGTGCAAGATATCACCCAGCTTGGCAAAATCTATTCTGCCTCCACATTTCAGTTTTTCGAAACTTACAATGTGGTTGCGTATCTCTACCTCATCATGACAGTCTCGCTGTCTCTGGTCGTTCGCGGTTTGGAACAACGCATGAAGCGAGCCTTTGAAAACGAAGCTTAGAACCCGTCCTTAAGAAGCCCACAGAGGCTTTAGGTCGGATTTCTACAAAACAATGATAAATGCGGCATGCCCAACAAAGAAAGCACAGCTGCTTATGACAGGAAGTTGGAATGACCGTTCTCGTTATTGAAAACTGCGAAAACGTAACGCTTGGCCTGTTGGGACAGGCGCTGGATCACGCGAAAATGCCCATTGATCTGCGTGTCATGGCACAAAATGATCCGCTTCCCACTGACATCTCAAAGTTCAACGGACTGGTTGTTCTGGGCGGCTTGCAACATGCCAGAGCGGATGAAGAGTTCCCATTCCTGAAAGATGTGTGTGACACGATCCTTGCATTTCACGAAGCCGATAAACCAGTGATGGGCATCTGCCTCGGGAGCCAGTTGATCGCACGTGCATTCGGCGGTGAGAACATTTTGGGCAATCCGGTGGAAGCTGGCTGGCTACCACTGCAAGTCTCAGAGCAAGGCAAACAAGATCCCGTCATCTCCGCCTTCGAGGAAGACGACCACATCTTCATTCTGCACACAGACACTTACACTCTGCCAAAAGACGCCGTACATCTGGCATCCAGCGAGATGACACCCAATCAGGCCTTCAAAATGGGCCGCGCCACATACGCCATCCAGTTCCATTTCGAATGCTCTGTCGATCAGGTGAACCATTGGAACGGCTGCTTCCATGGCCCAATCAACGAACTGGTGCCGCACTGGAACGAAATTCTGGAAGAGCAGGGCCCAAAGTTCGGCCCAAGAACCGACGCGTTGGGACTGGAAATCTCCCGCCGCTGGATTGCTCTGCTGTAAGAAGAGCGAGTAGAAAGAAACGTACTTGTGCCTGAGTAAGCTCAATTAGAAAACAATGACAGGAAAGCCCCCGCAGAAAACTGCGAGGGCTTGAAGCCTTCGATTATTCAGCAGGCCATTTCATCTCGCCCATCACCACCTTGGCTCCAAGAGCAAGGTCACTGGTTCTGCGCTCTTCCAGTGCAGGAAACTCTGCTTTCATCAATGTCACCAGTTCTTCAGAGTTTTTCGCAAGAGCTGCATTCTTCTCAACCGCAGCGATATAGGCTTTTGTGAACGCAATAGAACCCACCGTCTGGCTGTTGGTCTTGCCCATAAAATGACCTGGGATCACACGTTTCGGATTCAGAGCAAGAAGATCATCAAGGCTCTTCTGCCAGTCTTCGCGTTTCTCTGATGTTGGGTTATCAGCCTGCCAGATATGAGAGTTGTCAAAGACAAGTACCCCACCCAGAACAGTGCGTTCTGAAGGAACCCAAAGGCTGGTGTGAGATGGATCATGTCCCTCAAGACCAAAGATCTCAATTGGTGTTCCATCCACTTTGAGCTCGTTACCGCCAATCGCTTCTGGAATGACCAAATCCTGAGGTGCATCTTCTTTCAGGATCGGCCCCCAAAAAGCAAACTTGCCTTCAATAGTGGCTTTGATCTTCTCGACAGTAGGCTGCGTGGCAATAATCTTGGCATCAGGAAATGCTGCGCGCAGCACATCCAACCCGAAGTAGTAATCAGGATCACCATGGCTGATATAAATGGACGTCAGTGTTTTACCGCTCTCCTTGATGATTGAAATCAGGTTTTGAGTATCACCGCGTTGAAACTGCGCATCTACCAGAACAGCTTCGCTTGGGCCTTCAATCAATGTGGAGGTAACAGGGAAAAGACCTTCATCACCCGGGTTGTAGACCTCAAAAGTTAGGGCGGTCGTATCCTGAGCATAGGTTGCAACAGGCGCAAGAGTAGCGGTTGCTGCAAGGCTTGCAGCAAGAGCAAGAGATTTAATCATTTGTTTTCCTTGGGGTTAAAGAGCAGGAAAATCCTGCTGAATGCTGTGAGAGAAGCTGTTCAAAGCCCCCATTAGCTGTTCATGAGAGCCGAAAAGCAGATCAGAGGGCAGCAGCATGCGTTCGCCGTGTGCGTCTGCAATAAGTGCTGGTGCACCACGCCCACCCATCTGGTTCAAAACCATCTGGCCATGAGCAACACGCCGTGCGGTCTCTGCTTCAACAGACGTCATATGGCTTTGAAGCAGGGCAGCTGCATCTGCAAAGTCTGAACCGGAGAGCAGGCCTACCAGCAATGAAAGATCAGTGATGTCTTCACTAGCCACATACCGCGCTTTTTGGATGAGTTTCAGCGCCTCTGGCCCTCGTGCTGGTTCTACGATCGAGTATGCGGTCATAGCGAGTGTCGCAAATGTTGAATCTAGTGCTTGCCCGTCACCATTCAGGGCCTGACTTTGATAAGCACTGCTGAAAGTCTGCCCTGTCAACTTTGCAATCTTCTGGTCAGAAGCCCATGCATAAGAGGCAAAAGAACGATCCAGAGGGCGAGCTCCAGCACCGCTAAACAAGCCCGCTGGTAACATCTCAACCTCGTAGTCCTTCGCCAAGTCCGCCAGTCTGGGAGTTGTGCCGTAACACCACCCACATAGCGGATCGTAGATGTAGAGGAATGAGTGCGTCATAAGTTTCTCCTTGTTGCAGGGGAACCTAGGACAACTTGACTATCTGTAGAATGCAGATAATTTCGACATACTGTCTGCAAAATAGAGACAATTATATGAGCCTCTACAATCTCAATCGCCTCCGCCATTTTGTTGAAGTCGTCGAAAGTGGTTCCTTCACCGCAGCGGCGAAAAAGCTCGGCCTGGGAAAAGCCATCGTCAGTCACCAAGTCGCAAAACTGGAAGACGAGCTCGGCGCAGCCTTACTGGTGCGCACAACACGCTCTCTTCAAGTGACAGAAGCAGGGCAGCGGTTTTATGAAAACGCCGCAGAAATTCTCGATCAGGCAGAACGAGCGGTGCAGGAACTCCAGCATGAACAAGAGGTTCCCAGCGGTTTACTCACAGTGACAGCGCCAGAAGATTATGGCCAGTGCGTCGTCGCCAAAGCGCTCATGCGATTGAGGGTAAAATATCCAAAAATCAGGGTCAATGCGGTCTTCACGGATGAAAAACTGGACCAGCTTAAAGAGAAAATAGATGTCTCCATCCGCGTTGGTTGGTTGGAAGATAGCTCTGCCATCGCAAGGAAAATAGGCAGTTTCCAGCAGTTTACTGTGGCCTCACCGCAATATGTTGAAGCGATGGGACCGATCTCAACACCAACCGATCTGCAAGATAAAGACTGGATCTACCACTGCAAGCTGCCTGCGGGAATATCGTGGCAATCAGCTGAAGGGGAGGAGGTGCAATTTGTACTCCAAAATCCGCCGATCACAGTCCGGAACACACTGACTTCGCACGCATGTGCTCTCAGTCACGGCGGTCTGTGTCTCCTTCCGTCCTTTCAGGTCCGCGAAGATCTGGCATCAGGTCGCTTGCAACGGGTTTTGCCGGATTGGCACCATAAGGAAGGCGGAATTTACGCGCTCTTCCCAAACAGCCGCTTTCGCCCAGCCAAGACCAGGGTGTTTGTAGAAGAGCTGATAAAGGCGCACAAAGAGGCTCGCAATGTATTTTGAGAAGGTCGCTGACGCTAAACCCAAGTCTTCTGGTGCAGTTGGCACACCCGGTTGATCAGCCACTTACAGGCAGGGGCTTGCGCCTGCTGTTTGCCCCAGACAAGAGAGACCTTGTTAAGAATGGCATTCTGCTGAAAATCATAGAAAAGCTCTTTCAGCGCACCAGCCTTCACCTCATCATCCACCATCTGCGCAGGCAACTCTGCCCAGCCCACACCGCCATGCACCATGGTGTGTGCCACGCGCGGATTATCTGTAATCAGCAGATGCGGCCCTTTCTGGCGTGAAAACTCAGGTGAGTTTCGGTCAGTCTCTGTCCCAGAAATAATCTGTCTGTACCCGCGCAAGTCCACCAACCGGACTTCTTTCAGCTCGGCGAGAGGATGGTCCTTGTGGCAAACCGGAATCCGGCGCTCAAATCCAAGCCCACGGAAGTGGTAGCCTTCCTTGTAGGGGTGCCGCTCGATAATAATCCCCAGTTGAGCGCTCTCTTCCGTCAGCCTGGAAAATACATCACCAAAAGAGGTGGTTTGGACATGCAACTCTACCTTCGAAAACTGCTTGTCGAAATCATGAAAAACCTGATTAATCTCAGAAACATAGGTCCCATACTCAAACACCACTTTGAGGCTGCCTTCTGCCCCTTCACTAAGGGCGCCAGCCTTCACAAGCAAGTCCTGCCTGCTCTGCAAAATAGATCTTGCATAATCCAGTAAGGAAACACCCGAGACAGTCAGCTCTGCACGGTAACTGCTGCGATCAAAAAGATCGGAGCCAAGATCAATCTCCAGATTGGAAATTGCAGCACTTACAGCGGATTGAGCCTTACCCAACCGTCGTGCAGCAGCAGAGAAAGACCCTAACTCTGCGGCAGTCACAAACGCTTCCAACTGGTCAACACTGGGCATCCAACCTCAACACGATCTGAAATTCTGATGGAGTTCAACTTTACTGCATAGGTCAAACTGATCTTTATGTCACCCAAATTTGCGAACAGAGAGGATTGACCATGCGAAGAATAATCGGGCTGGCAACGGCAACAATGATTGGCTCACTCATGACTGCAGGCCTTGCCATGGCACAATCAGCGCCATGTGAGACCAAACTGCCAATCGATATTCCATCCAACTGCGATGCCATCGAGATTATTAAACCAATCGAGAAACTGGAGAACTTCCGGTCTCTGACTACCTCAAAAGATGGCCCGGTTTTGAAGCCTCAGCTGATCTTCCGCTCTGACCAGTTGGACAACTTGACTGAAGCTGATCAGGAAAAGTTGAGCGCATTGGGCATCGAAACCATCATTGACCTGCGCGCTCTGGATGAGTTGGACAAGCACCCCAATAAGCATATCTCCTCCGTTGATTTTAACATCAACCTACCAATCGGTTCAGATCCGGCAGACATCGCCAAAATCATGCCGCTGGACGTGGCCTCTCAAATCCGTCCGCTCTGGTTCAGTGGTAAGTTTGAGGAGATTGACCAGCTTCTCAAAGACCACGATATAGACATCTACCGCATTCGGATTGACCGCTATAAGGACTTCGCCCGCAAGTTCACGCCGCAGATCTCATGTTTCATGCACGTGCTCTTGGAAGAGCAGAACTACCCGCTCATGTTCCACTGCGCTGGTGGCAAAGACCGCACCGGTTATGTTGCAGCAGTACTGATGTTGTCTCTCGGCTTTTCCGAGGAAGATGTCATGCGTGACTACCTCACCACCAATCTCTACACCTTTGATGAACTCAGCAAACTGGTCGCAAACGGCCCACATTCCCTGCGCCCAACCTTTGGTGCTCACAAAGAGCAGATCACTGCTGCGCTGGCAGCGATGAAAGAAGACTACGGCAGCTTTGAGAACTATCGCCGCGATGCGTTGGGCATTTCTGACGAGGAACTGGCCCATATCAAAAAGAACCTGCTGGCAGACCCAATCTAAGGCCTCCCAGCACCCCTCGTGCTGCCTTCCTCTAACGCTGGCGGCACGAGGTTCTTCAGGCCCATTCCACTAAGGGCTTATTTGCGTCAGAAGGCATATCCAGCTTAGACTTTCCTTATGTTTTTAAAGGGAATTTCATGACTATATTATCCTCATTGATTGAACGTGGATACTTGGGTTTTGCTTCTAATGAAGCCAAAGATAATTCACCTATTTATGAAGAATGGGCGACACATATAGCCGGCTCGCCAATCTTCCACGATTTCCTGATGCTTTTGCCGGAAGCCAAACAGCAACCCAACCTCCTTTTTGCGGCTATAAGATGGGTTACAGGACGCATTCCTGAAGTGGCAGAGCTGGATGAAATTCTGCAACGACATAGCGCTGCCATCAAACAAGAGATGATGAAGCGCAGCACGCAGACCAACGAAGCTGGCCGTTGCGCTGTTCTTCTTCCACTCCTCGCCCGCCTCCCACAACCACTTTCATTGATCGAAGTCGGTGCGTCCGCGGGTCTCTGCTTGCTGCCCGACCGCTATGCCTATGACTACAACAACGGCGCACACACACTGGCGCCTGAGACGAATTCACCCGATACACCAGTGTTGCATTGCCAGGCGGCTGGTAATGTCCCTCTGCCAACCAAACTACCAGAAGTCGCCTGGCGTGCAGGGGTGGAGTTGAACCCGTTGAACCTTCAGGATGAGGACACCTCAGCATGGCTCCAAACGCTCATCTGGCCGGGGCAGGAGGACCGCTTACACCGCCTACAAAAAGCAACCGTAGTGGCAAAGCAGCAGAAAATCCAACTCGTTAAAGGAGATCTTCTCGCTGATCTGCCAGCCTTGCTGGAGCAAATCCCAGCAGGCACTACATCAGTGGTCTTCCATAGCGCCGTCCTCTACTACATCCGAGACACGAGCAAGCGGGATGCTTTTGTCGATCTGATGCTCAACTCCAACGCTCACTGGATTTCTAACGAGGCCCCCGGTGTCCTTCCTCAACTCGCCGACAAAGTCTCCGGCCCGCGCCCTTCAGGCCGCTTCCTCCTCTGCGAAAACGGCACACCCCGTGCCTGGACTGGGCCGCACGGGCAGTCAGTAGAGTGGATCGAGTAGAGGCTTGCTAAAAGCCTCTGCACACCATCACAGCATTTAGCTCCAGTTTGAGGGAAAATACGTAAATTCTGGAAATCATTCGTTTGAGAGGGCGTAGTACTTTACTGAAAGCGTGAAAAATACTGGTGTTCGCCTCATTAAATAGTTGGTGGGAGGCAAACACTCATGCTTTGGAGTTGATGGATGCCCCCGCAAACACTGAGCAAACAAGAGCATAAATGGGCCAACGACATGGCTCGTCACTTGAACCTGACCTTTGCTGAAGAGGGGGGCGAGCAGGTCGGACAACATCACCAAGCCGACGTTGTGAACGCTCCTACAAGTCTACTGGAAAAACTCGCTTCTATGGAGAAAGCGGCAGATGCTCTGTACGCAAACACGGAGTTGATCAAGAACCAAAGCGCTGTTTTCTCACCTTTCAAAAAAGCAGGTCAGTCTGCACGCTCGGGTATTGCAGCTGCACGAAAAGAGCTGAAAGGCCGAAAGCCCCAAAACGCGGAGGCGAGGCTTTCCAAAATTCAAGAGAATGTTTCCTCTATGGAGCAGCTCATTGCTGTTGCTCAGTCCAACCATAAAGGTTTGGAAGCGCAGATCCCCTGGGTGAAGGAAGACCTCGCTCAGCTGGCGATTGAATTACCTATTGTTGATAGCCTTGCCATTGCTAAGAAGATCCCGAGCAAAAGGCACAAGAAATTCCTCAGTCTTGATCAAGAAGCCAACGGCTTGATCAGTGAAGCAGAGACGCTTTGTGAGAACTTTCAGGTGGATTCTGCGAACAAGATCCTGAAGAAACTCAATAAAACGCTTCAGAACTATCAAAAGGAAGTCAATTGGCTGCACGCTCTGCCCGAAGTTACCGGCGTCGGAGCTAGCGAAAGTCCACATGTGTCCAAACTCGACAAACTCGGCGCAGTATTTATGCGAAAAAAGTCCCAAGAGCATAAAGTTGAGCTGGTCAAAGCCGAGCCGGACGAGAAGACGAAGGCCTTTCTCGAAACTTGGGAACGAGAGAACTTCACTGACCCCGCTGCAAGACCAGACCTGCAAAAGCGAGGTGGTTGTGCTGCGCCATTCAAGTTTATTGTGCGTACTGGTTCCATGGATGATTTTATCAATCAAAAAGGCTGCTTTTCAGCTCAGGGAACCGAATATCTAGACAATAAAGATGGGATTTGCACCTCTGTTGTGAGTGACGAAAAGTGTTTTGTATATGGCGCTTTTGGTGTGGTTCTGGATGTAGCACCGCAAAACGTTCTGGTCTCCAGCCCTGATGATCTCATGAGTGAGCTCAACATTGGCCGCAAAGACAAAAAAGACCGAATGGTCAACGTGACACAAGAGGAGAATGAGAAGCTTCTTGATGTGCCTGATCATGTGCGTAACGGTTATCTCAAAAAAGAACTGGACAGATACCAACACGATAAGCGACAGCTGGACTGACCTAAAGAAAATGGAGAGCCTCTGTCTCACT
>NZ_LMCK01000047.1:28669-33816 GCF_001623165.1 Pseudovibrio sp. WM33 | reverse complement strand
CACAGCCCCAGACCCCAGTCTGCGACAGCGTACCAACACAATTGCAACTTGCATGCCAGAATGGGAAAGTAGTCGTATAAAACTCACCTGGTCGGACTTACCTATTGAAATAACAAGAGAAATTAATTTTAGAACACGCGCAAAGCTACCTGCGTCGCAGCGCTGCAAATTTAGTGCCGCAACGTAAACTTGGGCCACTTCTGGCCCAGAAAATTAATAAGCCCCCAAAAGGCGGCTATATTATTGATAAACCAGAGAAATCATCGGGCCATTTTTGGCCCAGCCCGGCCGTTTTTGGCTCGCCACTGAAATATAAGGGAAAATCGGAATAAGAACTCAAAGACAAGGTCCTTTTTGAGCTGATTTTGGGGGCTTCAGACCTCAAATGACCTCCAAAACAGTTCCTCTTAGGAGAGTAGATAGTGGCCTTTGACAGCGAAGAACTGCTTTCAGATGAATACTGCTCAGGATTAAGCCTGACATGCAATCTGGCTGAAGCTGGCAGCTCAGCCTGTCGCACCTCATCTTCCAGTTCTTTCGCAGGGGTGATTTTTCTCCTGATTTGGCGGCCTGTGCGCGCCCCTTCTATTTTTCACTGCCTTTGAACGCCTTTCATTGCCTTTGAGCGCCTATGAACGCCTATACGCCTAAGACCGGCTTCCATTAGGCTTTCCTGCAAGTGTGCGCGCCATACCATGAGACTTGGATCTTGCAAGGGCTGACACACTACGCATTACTTGGATGTTATGTGAGGGGGAGTAGATTGTGCCAGGTCGTCAGCGCCTTACAGAAAAGATTGCTCGCAACGCAAAGCCCACGGTGCGCCAATACCAACTGTTTGACAGTGTAGTCCCCGGCTTTGCTCTGGTGATTTACAAATCCGGCACCAAGGCGTTTAACCTGTCCTATCGGGTGGGAGGCCGCCAGCGCCGTTACACCATTGGCCAGTGGCCTGCCTGGAGTGTTGTGGCAGCCCGCGAACGGGCCAAGACCATCCGCCGGGAGATTGAACTCAGCTGCGATCCGCTGGGCAACCGGCAAGCAGAGCGGGTTATCCCTCATGTGAGCGATCTTATTGAGCGCTATAAGGACGAGCATCTGCCCAAGCTGGCAGAACGCAATCAGGCAGACCAGATCTCCATGCTGACCAAGCTGGTGCTGCCGACATGGGGCAACCGGCCCGTACGGGACATCTGTTCAGCAGATGTCAACAAGCTGCTGTGTCAGGTCGCAAGCGGGCGTCATCGGCCTGCCAGGACGAACAAGCAGCGAAGTAAACAAAAGCACCAGGACAAACCCAAGCCTACCCCGATCCGCGCCAATCGGCTGGGCGAGATCCTGCGCAAGATGTTCAATCTTTCGGTGCAGTGGAAGATGCGGGAAGACAATCCAGCAGATGGGTTCCACAAGCGTCCAGAAAATGCTCGTGAACGGTTCTTATCTTTGGACGAGATCAGCCGTCTGTCTGCGGCGCTGGAGGACAGCACGGATACGCGCGGAGCTGATGTCATCCGTCTGTGTCTGCTCACCGGGGCACGTCTTGGCGAGGTGCGCCATGCCCGCTTTGAGCAGTTTAATCTGGACCTGCTCATATGGCTCAAACCAGCTGCTGCCACCAAACAGCGCCGCACCCACCGCCTGCCCATATCACTTGAGGTGGCCGATCTTGTACGACGCCGTCAAAGTGCTGTGTCCAAGGACTGCCTCTGGCTGTTTCCAGGTGATGTGCCCGGCAAACCTGTTCATGAGATGCGCCGCTACTGGCAAGGTATCTTGAAGCAAGCAGATATCAGTGATGTGCGCATTCATGATCTGCGCCACACCTTTGCCTCCCTGCTTGTCTCCGGTGGAGCTTCATTGGAAGTCATTGGCAAGCTTCTGGGTCATACTCAGATGAGCACCACTCAGCGCTATGCGCACTTAATGGAGTCTCCCTTACGCGAAAGCGTCAATGCAGTCGCTGGCTATGTAAAGTCCAAACCATCTCAACACACACAACAGGTTACTTCGCTTCCACCTCAACTACCTGCTTCAACGCCTCCCGTTCTTTCCGCAACATCTTTAAATGCTAGTTCTCCCGCGCCGTTTTCAGGGCCTGCCAAAGAGGCTGAATACGGCGGCGGATGGTACTCATATCAGGCGCCTCTCCACTTGCAGAGGCCTCAATAAACCAGTCCTGCATCGCACTGGCGAGCTCATTCAAAGTATTTGGAACACCTTGTGTAAACAGATGGACACACAGCGGTGCCCACATCCCTTCCCAGTCATACTTTGGCTCACGCCCACCCCGATCACCGCTTTGACCACCACGCTGACCAAGGCCATGCTTTTCTTCAAACCGATAAAGATCAGTCGCTGGAATCCATAGCTCATTGGGCTGCACGGCCAGGCCTTGCCTTGGGCAGGTGACATAAAGCAGTTCAGCACCTTTCTTGCGCAAAGGGATCACGCGGTGCACAAGGCAGGCGCGTGCAGGCACTCCCGCGGTTCCCAGCATTTTGAATAGGTCCGATCCGCACAGCTCCACCATCCCACACACTTTTTGTGCCCCGCACACAACCAATGGCGTGCTGGTGACAAGGCGAAACCGCCGTGCTTCCGCCCAACCTGCAATGGTGGCAAGCGGCACGCCCCAGCGCGCCTCAGCTTCAAAAACTGTAAAATACTCCTTTGATGGCAGCGCCATTGGTCTTCCTCCTCACGCACACCAAACATCATGAAGAAAAATTGAGGCACGAGGCAAACGCTCGGGCCTGCTACTGGCTAGTGAAGCCCTAGGCAGTTTTAGACTCCTGTGGCATCCAGCTTCTATTGGGCCTCATCAAAGAACACATCACCGCATGTAGTTCGCATCCAGCCTGCCGTTTAAGTCAGGTTAGTTCCAGCAAAACTTAAGACCTTTACCAGCTAACAACAGGCCAGCACTCAGCCCGGCAGAGTTGATTTGACCAGGGCATTAACTGTTTGAAATACTGCAAGGTTTTGCGGCAACTCGAATTCTAAAACTGACCATTGATATCTATGGGATATTCCAAATCTTCATGAACTCACAGGGGCAGTTGCGACCCTTGGTTTGAGGCCTCCGATGCATCGAGGGTGTAGCCTCAGGAAACGGTTCGATTGTCTTCAATAGGCGTTGCCTTAATGTTTGAACGCCTATGAACGCCTTTCACTGCCTTTGAACGCCTATACGCCCATTTGCTCTCCATGCTTAGCTTTTCCGCAAACCGTTTGAGCCCGAGCGGTCCTGCTTTGGAGGAACATATGGAAGACAACGTCCCTACCCCGGAACTTGAACAAACAGAACCTAAGGCCATCCTCGATGGTTGGATGACGCGCGCTGAGCTGGCCAAAGAGCTTGGCGTTTGTGTTGATACGCTGGGCCGCTGGCAGACCATGCGCATTGGCCCGCCGTGTGTGCGTACTGGGCCCCGGGTGTTTTATCGCCGCGCCTCTGTCATCGAGTGGCTCAAGCAAAAGGAAATCCGTGAGAACAGGATTTCAAACCTATGAGCGTTCAAGCAATCAGCTGGGCTTATGGGTGTTCTCAAGTTTCCGATCCGATCGAGAAGTTTGTGCTCATCACCATCGCCAACTTTGCCGATGAGTTCGGCCTGTGCTGGCCATCGCAAGCCACGCTACAGGAGGCCTGCTGCTGCTCGGAGCGCAAGCTGCGCAACTGCCTGAATGACTTGGAAGCGCTGGGGCTGATCACCCGCTACCAACGTCGCCGTGCCAATGGCTCTCGCAGGTCCGATATTTTCGTCCTTACTGGCTTTGACGGACGCAGGGCCATTCCCGATCAAAATGACCATCCTGCGCTAGAAAATCTGGAGGTGACCAAACCGAGAACACACAAGCGGCATGGTGTGCCGGAAGGCCCCACCACCAACCGGCACGTGGTGCCGCACCAACCGGCATCTGGTGCCGCTACCAACCGGCACGTGGTGCCCCCCTTGAACCGTCATTTAGAACCATCAAAAGAACCTTTTCCCCCTTACCCCCAAAACCCGACCTGTGAGCAACATCGGGCAAAACCTCAAAGACCAGCCAAGGAGAAATCCCATGAGCAATCTGTTCGATCCCATGAACCCTCCAAACGCAAAAAATCCATTTCCCATGTTTGGCAGAGAGCCTGGGATGAGGCTCTTGCAGCAGCTGACCACCACACGGCCAGAACGACGTCAGGCGCAGCGGACAGCTCAGGAGATTGAGGAACTGGAGCAACTGCTCAGCACACTCACCAAGGCCAATGCACCCGGCGGGTCAAAGCCAGTGAGCCTGGCTGTTGGTCAGCTTCTCAACCACTATCCGCAAAAACGGCTCTCACCAGAGGCCATCACACAACTGATTGAAGATTGGATTCAAGATCTAGGCAGCTACCCAACCGATGTGATCTTTGCGGTTTGCCAAAGCTGGCGGCGCAGTTCCAAAACGATCGCTCCCACACCTGGCCAACTGATTGCCCTTACTGAACCCATCATGGCAGCGCGGAACTTCCACATCCGGGTGCTGCACAGCGTACTGGACGCGCAAGTCACCTCAAAAGCATCCACCTAGAGGATCGTATGGCGCTCACCACCACACAGATCGTCGACCGGCTTGAGCTTGCGGCCAGCACATTACGACGGCTGCCCAACCCGCCAAGGTCAACACCTAGGCGCGACGGCAACACATGGCCGCAGGTCATCCATGATGTTCATGAAGCTTACGGTTACAACAAACCCCAACTAAGAGCTGTGCCCAGCGCTCGAGATATTGCTCTCATGGAAGAAGCCATCGATTGGCTACGATACGTCCCTGAGCCAGATGACCGGAAAATCCTCTGGATGCGGGCGGAAGGTTTCCGCTGGCGACCCATCTGCATTCAGGTGGGGCTCGCGCGTTCTACCGCTCATCGCCGCGCTGTGGCCGCTGTTTTGGCCATACAGCGCGCTATAAACAAGCGAAGGTGAAGTCACCGACACTTCTACCCTCTACATTCATGACCGGCTAATGCCATGGGTTTGTGGAGGAATTCAGTTTCCTTGCATTGACACCTTGCGCCAATCATCGCATGGTCCTCTTGAGGCTTCACAACCTCTTAGTAGAGCGGTCACCGCTGCCGTTATTTCGGCGGTCAATTTGTGTTTGGAGTTAGCCCTCCT
>NZ_LMCK01000047.1:11362-28659 GCF_001623165.1 Pseudovibrio sp. WM33 | reverse complement strand
ACTCTCGCTTATGGGCGGGAGGGCGGTGAATACAATACCCCTTCGCGGGGGAATAAACCCGCCTGACTCTACCAGGTTGTGAACCTCCCGCTCACCAGTGGGTTGTCACAAGCCTTCTGCTGAGTGGTTCATTTAACACCCCAGTAGAGAGGGCTTTATGATGACTGAAACTGGTAAAAAGAGTAGTGCCCATACGTCCCTTCGCAATGAAGTGGATCAGCTTCGACTATCGACCAACCACCTCAAAAATCTAGTTTATTCCATGAGCGTGGTGATGAGCGAGCGCATGGAGCATACCCAGGAATATGAAGCGTTGCTGACGCTGTTTGATACTGTGCGCAATCACATAGAAAATGCGCAGGCAAGTAGTGAGAGGATCTCCGATCTGCTTGATCCTTGTGCACTGGACGTCTCAAAAGACTAAAAAATATGGAATACCGAGAGGTCCTGCCTCTCATGGAATGTTCTGGCTTGGGAGGTGTAATGCCTCTCAGGCCTTTTTGATTCTGACCTGAGTTTCCAATGATCATCCATAGACCGGGAAGGGGCTTCACTAGAGACCCGGAAGGGGTATTGGCCTCCATTGCCTCAAATCAGGCTTCTGTCCGAGCCCCCCTGCCAAAAGGCAAACCCCGCACGAGGCGGGGTACAATCCATATCCTAAAATCTGCCTGGCTCAAATCAGCCCGAGTTCTCGCAGTGTGGTTGCTGCATCAAGAAGCTGGTTGGTGTTTACTTCCACCGTCAGTGTCATGCTGTCTGCATTGACCCGAGCCTTGACCGCGGCTTTGTCATCAAGAGCATGGGCAATCGGGTCGCAGGCCTCATAGGGCCTGTGTTCGTCAAATCCGACTTTGGCTAAGTCGTGTGCTGCAATTCTGATTGTGCTGGTTCTCATAGCACTTCCTCCATTCAGCAGGCACCCTGCCCGGCTTCACGACCACAACCCCGCTCCTTTGGCGGGGTCAGGCTTCTTGTGGGGTGATGGGCTTAGCTTTCCAGTTCAGCTGCCAGCTTGTCTCTGGCGGCGCCTAGCATGTCCAAGTAAGCACCGCCTCGGTGCAGGATGATCTTACCCGCCCACAGCTCCTCGGCGTTCTTGTCACCGAAGACCTCGCGCATTTCCTCGTTTGTGTAGCGTAGGATATCGCAGCCCCATTGAGGGTGCTCTGTGTAGATGTAATTCACGTGCATGGCGTATAGTCCTCTCCTTTCTTGTGCCTTCTACACATGGATTGAGTTTGGGTTATCCGGTACCGCGCAATGCCATACCCATCCGCACAATCAAGGGCTTATAGGTGTCATACCGTTGATCTCGTGGTGCATGAGGGCCCGCTTAGTGTGGCGAGCGCGCGCTTTCAAACAAGAGGTGCCTTGCTTGCTGATGCCGTCTATTCCCGGCTGCTATCGTCTCGCGACCGCTTTGGGCTGGGTTCAATTGCGTCCTACCGCACTCCCCAACAAATGACCCTGCACTTCTGGCGCGACAGAAACGGGTTGGTTCGGGCAGATTATCGCTATGCTCGGCAGCGCTGCGGTCTCCTCCTCCAATCGCAGTCAAGCCGTGCAATATCCTCGGCACAATCCCATACCATGCATTCCCTTCCCCGGCTTTTGGGTCCTTCCGGGCCGCAATCGTATGCGGTGGGGCTTTGCGCACCAGATCACCAGTTGCAGTCCAAAATTTTGGGTTCGCACTTTGGGTTCGCGGTTCGCACCTAGCGGAAAAGAACGAAGGCACCGCATCGCAACATTCCTAATTAAGATATTGTTGCATCGAGCATTTTAACGGTGGCACTCTGATCTCAGAAATCACCTGAAGGTGCGAACTTAGAGTTTTGGGTTCGCACCTTCAGGTTCGCACCTAGGGTTCGCGGTTCGCACCCTGAATTCCATGGTTCGCACCCAACCAACAGGAGCTATTCTTTGCAAGTCGAGATGCTGTCCATCGCGGCGCTAGTGCCTTGCGCACGCAACGCTAGAACGCATCCCGATTGGCAGATTACTCAGATTGCAAGTTCCATAGCTGAGTTTGGTTTTACCAACCCGATCTTAGTTGGCGCTGATAACGACATCATCGCCGGCCATGGGCGCCTACTAGCCGCACAAAAGCTAGAGCTCAAAGAAGTGCCCGCCATTCGGCTTTCGCATCTCTCCGAGATGCAGCGACGAGCCTTGATCATTGCCGACAACAGAATTGCGGAGAATGCCGGTTGGGACGAAGCGTTGCTTCGTGAGGAACTGGCAGCGCTCAGCGATGATAGCTTCGATCTGGATGTACTGGGGTTTTCCGATGAGGAACTTGGTGAGCTTTTGCGGTTTGGAGGCGAGGACACTCCACCTCCTCCACCTGGTGACGAGGACCATGTCCCTTCGCCAGAACCGGTACATGCCTCGGTTCCTGGTTGCATCTGGCTTTTGGGCGAACACCGCCTCATGTGCGGCGACAGCACGTCTTCAGATCAGATGGGCATGTTGTGCGATGGCGCATTGATCGATGCTATCTGGACCGATCCGCCCTACAACGTGAACTACGAGGGCGTGGCAGGAAAGATCGAGAACGACAACCTCAGCAAAGACGCCTTCCGTAAGTTCCTGCTGGATGCATTTTCCTCTACCGCATCCGTCATGCGCGGTGGTGCGCCCATCTATGTGGCACATTCAGAGACCGAAGGGGTAAGTTTCCGCCGTGCTTTTGTCCAAGCCGGCTTCAAGCTCTCCAGCTGCCTCATCTGGGTCAAGCCTGCTCTCGTTATTGGCCACGCAGACTACCAGTGGCGCCACGAACCTATCCTCTATGGCTGGAAACTTGGAGCCTCTCACAGCTGGTACGGCGGGCGCACAAACACGACTGTGTTCGAGGCGGATGGCAAATCCTTGCGGGTGATGCCAGATGGTAGTTTGCAGATCGACCTGGGTGATCAGGTGGTCATCGTTGAAGGGGAGAAGATGACCATGCGATCGCTCAACAGCACCGTTATTCATCATGATAAACCGATAAGAAGCGCTCAGCACCCAACCATGAAGCCGGTTTCCCTCGTCCAGCAGATGTTGGAGAATTCAACTAACCAAGGCGATCTAGTGTTGGATCCGTTTGGTGGCTCAGGATCCACACTGATTGCCTGCGAAAAGTTAGGGCTCAAGGCACACATCATGGAACTTGATCCTAAATACTGCGATGTGATTGTGGCCCGCTGGCAAGAATACACTGGCCAGAAAGCCACTCTTGCAGGTGATAGCCGCAGCTTCGACGATATCCGCACTCTTGTAAGTGCCTGAACCTCATCCACCGACATGAACAGCAAATGCATGGACTGGAGCTATGGGATTATCTCGGCGGGCATATGCGGAGCATCGCAAAGCTTTGGGGTTGCCCGGCGCCTCCGATATGGCCGTTCGCAAGGCGATCCAATCGGGCAGGATCACGGTTGAGGCCGATGGTAGCATTGATCCGGCCAAAGCGGATGCGCAGTGGGCATCGTCAACAGACAGCTCCAAGCGACGTTCACGTAAGCACACTAAGCCCGACCAGTCTGGATCAGTCAAAACAAGATCTTCAGTAACTCCACCACTTGCTGATAGCCCAGACCAGCTAGGCGCTTCCCAAGGCATTACCTACGCCAAGGCACGGGCAGCCAATGAAGCTTTGAAGGCACAACGCTCCAAGCTGCTCTTGCAACAGCTCAAGGGCGAGCTCATTGATCGTCGTGCGGCGGTGAACCATGTGTTTGACCTCGCCCGCAAAGAGCGCGATTCCTGGCTGCAACTGCCAGCTCGTGTTGCTGCCAATATGGCAGCGGAGCTGGGCGTAGATGCCCATAAGATGGAGCTGTTGCTTGATGAGGTTATTCGCGATCACTTAGCCCGGCTTTCCGAAATCAAGATAGAGCTCAGTGGGTGAGTATCAGGGCACAAGTGACATTCAAACCGCCTGGCTTTCGGGACTGGCCCCGGATCCAGCTCTCACCGTTACGCAGTGGGCTGATGCCAAACGCTATCTGTCTTCCAAAGGCGCCGCTGAGCCCGGCAAATATGCAAGTTCGCGTACCCCGTTTATGCGCGCCATCATGGATGCGCTGTCGCCCAGTCACTGGGCGCAGAAGATCATCTTTGCCAAATCCGCTCAGGTTGGCGCGACGGAGGCCGGCATCAACTGGATCGGGCACACCATGGAGGTGGCGCCTGGTCCGTTTTTAGCCGTGCAAGCCAATGAAACCACCGCCAAGCGGTTCTCCCGCCAGCGGGTCGATCCGATGATTGAGGCAACACCAACGATACGAGGGATTGTTGCCCCGGCTAAATCACGCGACAGCGGCAACACACAATTGGAAAAGAGCTATCCTGGTGGGCATCTCTTCATTGCTGGCGGCAACTCGGCGGCAGGCCTCAGGTCCATGCCAATCCGCTATGTGCACCTGGATGAAGTGGATGCTTACAAAGATGACCTTGATGAGGAGGGCGACCCGGTCACTTTGGCGGAAGCGCGCACCCATACCTTTGGCCGGCGCAAGAAGATCTACATCTCCTCAACGCCAACCATCAAGGGAGCCTCACGCATTGAAGCGGAGTTCGAGCTTTCTGACCAGAACCGCTACTTCCTACCCTGCCCCCATTGTCTGGGCTTACAGGTTCTAAAATTCGAACGTCTCAAGTGGGATTGGGGTAGTCCGCGATCTGTTCGATACCTGTGCGAGCTTTGCGACCAGCCAATCGAAGAGCGCCATAAGACCTGGATGATGGGTCCGGAGAATGGCGCGTGCTGGCAACCAACTGCAGATCCAGAACTGATCCGCAAGGCCCATGAAGCTGGTATTGTCGGGTTTCATATATCGGGGCTTTATTCGCCCATTGGCTGGCTGTCCTGGGAGGCGATTGCCCGCTCCTGGGAAGCGGCCCAGGGCAAGGATGCATTGCTCAAGGCGTTCAAGAACACCACCCTTGGCGAGACCTGGGAAGAGCAAGGCGAAGCCCCGGATTGGCAAAAGCTTTATGAGCGCCGTGAGAGCTTCAAGCTTGGCCTTGTCCCCGAAGGTGGTTTGGTTCTCACCATGGGCGTTGATGTACAGCGTGCTGGACGGTTGGAAGCGGATGTTTGGGCCTGGGGGCGAGGTGGGACAAGCTGGTTGGTGGATCACATCACTTTGGATGGTGATGTCACCAGGGACGACGTGTGGGATGAGCTTACCGAGCTTTGTGCCAGCATCTGGCCTCATGAGAGCGGTGTGCCCATGTCCATCGCCCGTGTTGGCATTGATACCGGCGATGGTATGACGGTGGATTCCGTTTATGCCTGGGTTCGTAAGATGGGCCGCGGCCAGGTGATTGCCCTCAAGGGCCGTGGCGGGTTCGATCGCATCGCGCCCGTTGATGGCCCCAGCTATGTGGACGTGACTGAGGGCGGGCGCAAAATCTCCCGCGGCGTGGCGCTTTGGAACGTAGCGGTTTCCGTCTTTAAGTTAGAGACCTACCGCTACTTCCGCTTGAGCGTGCCTACCGAGGAAGATCTGGCCCTTGGCAAAGCCTATCCGGCAGGTTTCATCCATGTGGGCCAGGGCATCACCGCCGAGTGGTTCAAGCAGGTCACTGCCGAGCAGTTGGTTCAGCGCAAAAACAAGCGCACCGGCTTTGCCAAGTCCGAGTGGGTCAAAACCCGAGAACGCAACGAGGCATTGGATTGCCGCGTCTATGCCCGCGCGGTGGCATGGCTGCTTGGTATAGACCGCTGGGATGAAAGCCGCTGGCAGGATCTGGAAGCCCAGCTCAAACAAGCCCAGCAATCCACCCCAGAACCTGCAGGGCAGCCGCAACGGCAGAAGCGATCCCGTAAGACCAAACAGAACACCTGGTTCGGCAAACAGCAAAGGAACTGGTTTAAATGAGCTGGACACCGGCAGAGCTGGCAGCCTTGAAGAAAGCCTACGCTGCTGGGGCTACCCGTGTGTCCTATGAGGGCAAGACGGTCGAGTATGACAGCGGCGCTCAGCTTCTGGCCCGGATCCGCATCATTGAAGCGGAAATTGCAGCGACAAACGGCAAGAAAAAGCCCGTGGCAGGGTTTGTCCGCTTTACCCGCGAGATTAGATGAAAAACAAGCCGGTGCAGGTTCCCTTCACCTGGACCGACCAGGCACTGGCACTGTTCTCCC
Organism: Pseudovibrio sp. WM33; assembly: GCF_001623165.1. NCBI lineage: Bacteria > Pseudomonadati > Pseudomonadota > Alphaproteobacteria > Hyphomicrobiales > Stappiaceae > Pseudovibrio > Pseudovibrio sp. WM33. The sequence goes on along the minus strand of NZ_LMCK01000047.1, from coordinate 22,514 downwards.
CCACACGAGCGGCGAAGCGCTATGCTAGTCGGGCCACGCTTGCCAACTTGCGCCGACTGTATGAAGGCGCGCAAAAGGGTAGATTGAGCGAGGGCTGGCGTTCCAGCAACTCAGCAGCTGATAGCGAGATTGCTGTGGCGGGCTCCCTGCTTCGTGACCGCATGCGTGATCTGGTGCGCAACAACCCATTGGCAGCGCAAGCGCTTCAGGTGCTCGTCAACAACATGGTTGGGCCTGGCATCCGGCCACGGGCAGCAACAGCCAACAAGGCGCGCAACAAGAAGATCGACAAGCTCTGGAACGAATGGTCCAAGTCTTGCGACGCTCATGGCCACACAGACTTTCATGGGCTTTTGAGCCTGGCCGTTCGTGAGATGATTGAAGGCGGTGAGGTCTTTGCGCTCAAGCGCCCTCAGCGTAGCTCCAAAGGCAAGGTTCCGTTGCAGATTGAGCTGCGAGAAGCCGATCATCTGGATACCTCCCGGCTGAGTGAGACCAAAGACAACTCCACCCGTCAGGGCATTGAATACGACACATCCGGCAGGCGCACCGCCTATTGGATGTTTCCCGATCATCCGGGGGACACCACCTCTGCCTTTACGCGCCGGTTGGAATCCATTCGCATTCCGGCAGACATGGTGGCGCATCTGTTTGAGCGTCAGCGGGTGCAGGCACGAGGCGTGCCCTGGGGAACGCCCGCCATGACCGCGCTGCGGGATCTGGGTGACTGGCAGCTTGCTGAAATGATGCGCAAGAAAACCGAGGCCTGCCTTGTTGGCGTGGTGCTGGGCGAAGACGGCGATGGCGGGGCCTCCGTTGCGCCCACAGTGGAAGATGCAGATGGCAACCAGATCGAGCATTTCTCCCCCGGCATGATCGCCTATGCACGGGGCGGCAAAGACATTCGCTTCAACACACCGGGCCATTCTGGTGGCATAGCCGAATGGAACCGGGTGCAGATGCATATCATCGCGTCAGGTTTCCGCGTGCCGTATGCGCTGATGACGGGTGACCTCAGTCAGGCCAACTTTTCTTCCAATCGGGCTGGGCTTAATGAGTTCCGCCGTATGGTCGATCAAGTGCAATGGCACGTCATCATCCCGATGTTCTGTGAGCGCATTTGGGCGTGGTTTGTTGAGGCCGCTTACACCGCAGGGCTGATTGACACGCTGGAGGTGCCCGCTGAATGGGCACCGCCCAAGTTTGAAAGCGTCAATCCCAAACAGGATGCAGAAACCGACCTTATAGAGACCAGATCCGGCTTTACCTCCCTACCTCAGCAGATCGCCAAGCGCGGCTACGATCCACAACAGGTGGTGGAAGAACAAGCCGCCTTCCTTATCGAGACCGACAACCTCGGCCTGGTTCTCGACAGCGATCCACGCAAGGTGTCCCGTGCCGGCCTTGCACAAACAGACCCGCAAACAGATACCCCAAGCAGCACCGCGAAGGACTAAGCCTGATGCCAGAGCAAACATTCAACCTGCCGCTTTTGGGGCGGGCCGCAGAAGTGCGTGCCGAGAGCGTGGACCGTGAGGCACGTACCATCCAGATTGTCTGGACCACGGGCGCAACCGTGCAGCGCATGCGCTGGGAAGGTTGGGATGAGCTTGTTGAATATGATGAAGAGCTACAGGTTGATGAGCGATCCGTTCGCCTTGGCAGATTGGATGCTGGTGCTCCGTTCCTCAATTCCCACAATGCCTGGCGCTTAGAGAATGTGCTGGGCTCTGTAGTGCCAGGCTCCGTCCGATTGCAAGACGGCAAAGGCGTTGCCACCATCCGGCTCACCGATGCGCCAGATGCCTCCGGCATAGTCCAGCGCATCATGGAAGGCACCGTGCGCAGTGTGTCTGTCGGCTACCGCGTTCACACCTATGAGATCACGGCGCAAGAAGGCAAGCGCGAACTCTGGCGGGCCACCGACTGGGAGCCTCTGGAAGTCTCAGCAGTCGCCATTCCAGCTGATCCGGGTGCGCAAACACGGGCCCGAGGAGAAATGCCCCACTCCTTCAGTCCTTGCACCCTTATTCGCAGTGTGCCGTTCTCCCCCTCGCCCAAGGAGGCATTGATGCCCGATACGCCCAAAGCCCCACCAGCAGAAGATAAGACAAGGACAAACCCTCCGAAAACACTAGAGCAAACAGCTTCGCCCTCAGTGCCCACGGAGGAAGCACCGAACGTTGAAACCGTGCGTGCAGAAGAGCGCACCCGCGTCAGCACCATCACTCAACTGTGCCGGCGTCATAAGCTGGATGAAAGCTATTCAGATGATCTGATCGCCCGTGGCGTATCGTTGGAGACCGCCCGATCAGAAATCCTCGACGAGATCTATGAGGCTGATCCGCTCAAAGGCAAAACCTCAGAACCAGTCCCAGCAGAAGCACGAGGACAAGACACTCGAGAGATCTCTTATCGCGATGCCCTCACCAATGCACTGCAACACCGCGCTTCGCCTGATCTCAACAAACTTGGTGAGGATGCTCGGCAGTTTCGTGGCATGACACTTTTGGAACTTGCCCGTCATTCTCTGGAGCGGCGCGGCTTCAGCACCCTTGGCATGAGTAAGATGGAGTTGGCCACTGCCGCCTTTGCCATGCGCTCTGCAGGTTATCACGCCACTTCTGACTTTCCGGCCATTCTTGCCAATGTGGCCGGCAAGACTTTGCGCGATGCTTATGATATCACCCCGCGCACCTTCCGCCCCTGGGCCCGGCGTACAACCATCGTTGACTTCAAACCCGTACAGCGCACCCAGCTTGGCGGCGCGCCAGACTTACAAAAAGTGCTCGAATCTGGCGAGTTCCAATACGGAACCATGGGCGAAGGCAAAGAAGTCTATGCACTGGCCACCTACGGCAAGATCATCGCTATCACTCGCCAGGCACTGATAAATGATGATCTGGATGCTTTTACCCGGATCCCGCGCTCTTTTGGTGCATCAGCTGCTGATCTGGAAAGCGACATTGTCTACGCTATCCTCAAGGACAATCCGGTGATGCAGGATGGGACTGCGTTGTTTCATGCAAAGCATAACAATCTGGGCGCTGCAGCCAGAATTGATGAAACGTCCCTCACCGCTGCCTACCGCGCCTTTGGCCTGCACAAGGGGCTTGAAGGGAGGCTGATCTCGGTGCAGCCACGCTACATCATCACACCGCCCGGCCCGCGGTCAGTCGAAGCACGCAAGCAGATCACGGCCACCACACCGGCCAACACCGCGGATGTGAATGCTTATGCTGGCCGCCTTGAACCCATAGAAGAACCGCGCCTGATCCCGGCATCAGGACAGGATCCCTGGTTCATGGCTGCGGATCCGGCTCGTATTGATACAGTGGAGTTTGCTTATCTGGAGGGCCAGGAAGGTGTCTTTACTGAAACCCGCACAGGCTTTGAGGTCGACGGCATTGAGATCAAGGCCAGGCATGACTTTGCCGCCAAGGCCATTGACCACCGCGGGCTCTATAAGAACCCTGGCGCAGCGGCGTAACGTACTGAAAGTTTGGGATATTTTTCTTTGCAATATCAGCAAGTTCAACATACTGAGGGTTCAGCATCAGAGCAGGCCTGTTCACCCTTGAGAGCTAGACTTCGTTCCAGAAAATCGATCAGCAAACTATGGTGTAGATTTTCTCCATCACTACCCGGCACGTGACCTTCTTCTGCGTAATAGTGAGCCTCTACAGGCAAACCGCTTTCCTCTCGACGAGTTTCCAGTCGGCGTGTCATTTCAGGCGACCAAGTGAGATCTTTAAGGCCAGCAGAAAGAAACAGAGGTTCAGGAAAAGCTTCAACTGGTATCGGTGTGGTCGGTAACAGATTGCTAGAATCACCATTCCAGCACCATGCACGACGCGCACAATCCCACACCTGCCAGCCGGGGTCACCGGCGTCCCGAAAGTGCTTTGCATCAAATGCTCCACACACAACGTCTGGCGCAGCAAGGCAAGCAACTGCGTCGGGTCGTCCATCTATCTCTTTTTGAGCCATAAGCGATGCGACGAGCAATGCATGCTCAGCCCCTCGTGAGACACCGTATAGTACGACCCGACCATCACATGCTTCAAACTCACGAAGAGCGTGAATGGCATCGACGGTGCGCGTTAGTTCGACATCTTCGATCGCCCCAGCATTCCACGCATTGCCACCAACAGAGTACCCGTGCGGGTATGAGAGGAAACCTGAAGCAGCAAGAATAGCTGCGGTTCGATGCGACCAGCCGGAACTGCTCCCCTCAGATCCATGTAGAATTAGTATCGCAGGAAACGGGCCATCATCGGGAGGGCCATAAGTTGTCCCAAATTCTGGCAACAATCTGCGAATAACAGCTAGCGCTGACATGGTCGGATACCTCTTGCAGTGTTTTACAACAACAGTCTCAGTTTGCCATACTCTTCGTGGGAGTAAAACCGCGATGCTGCCCTATTCCGAAACCCAGAGGTAATACCCATGAAGAACTTCATCTCTCAGGGAAGTACGCTCACGTTCACCAATGACACAGGCGCGCCGATTAGCTCCGGCAGCGGCGTCCTGCTCGGCACTATCTTCGGCGTTGCCGCCAGCGACATCGCTGAGAACGCAAGCGGCGTCCTGAACCTGGTTGGCACCTATGAGCTCGCTAAAGCGCCCTCTGAGGCGTGGAGCTTGGGCGCTGCAACCTATTGGGACAACACAGCCAAACACTGCACCAATGTTGCCACCGATAACACGCTCATCGGCGCTGCAACAGAAGCTGTTGGCGGCGGGGCCACCGACACACTCGGCAAAGTACGTCTGAACGGCTCGTTTGGCTGATGGAGTTTTTCCTATCGGCGATCGATCTGATCTTTGCCGATGACAGCATGGCCCGCACTGCGCTTTATCGCAGGCAAGGTAGAGGCGACGCTATCCCCGTACGCATAATCCTGCGCTCCCCCGAAGCCCTACAACAGTATAATGGCGGCAGGTTTCGTCAGGATGCGGTCTTCATTGATGTGCGGGTAAGCGAAGTCCCTGAGCTTTCCAAGCACGGCACCTTTGAGCTTATAGCAGAAGATGGAACGCCTTCAGGGCAAGTCTATGAGCTTACCGGCGAACCAGCCCGAGACCGTGAGCGGCTTATCTGGCAAGGGGAAGCCGCCACCTTATGAAGCTCCTCGTCAAGGTCAACGGTTCCCCTGAAGACTTGATGGTAAAGGAGCTGAAGCTTGCTGAGAATGCTGTCACCAAGGGCATTCGCACTGCCGGTAAGGGGCTCAAGCAAGATTGGCGTTCCCAAATCCAAAGCGCCGGCCTTGGTACCAAGCTGGCACGAACCATCCGCCAGCAAAGCTATCCATTGCGGGGCACAAGTCTCAAAGCAGCCAGTCTGGTTTACAGCCGTGCCAGCAAAGTGGTGGACGCCCATGACCGCGGTATTCTCATCAGATCCAAAGAAGGCTTCTGGCTTGCCATTCCCATTGGCGTTGCCGCCAAAATGCGCGGACCGCAAAACAAACGCATTACGCCTGGTGGCTTTGAACGGCGTACCGGCATTCGCCTGCGCTTTGTCTATCGACGCGGGCAGCCCTCACTACTGGTGGCAGAGGATGCCCGCTTCACCAAACGCGGACACATTGGCAAGAAAGGTGGCAGGCGACGTAAGGACGGTATCTTAACTGGCGCACAGACCATTCCTGTGTTTTTGCTCGTGCCTCAAGTCAAACTCAAGAAACGCCTGGATTTGGACCGAGACACCGAGCTTTGGGGAAGCCGTCTGCCCGGTCTGATTGTTGCCAATTGGAAGGAACGGTGATGGCTGCTAGCACCTCTGAGCAAGTGCTGAGCGCTTTGTTCGAGATGCTGCAAAGCAACACGCCCACTGGCGTAAAACTCCTACGCAATGAAGCTTATCCCGAGCGTATTCCTGCAGCCGGCATCCTGATTTTACGCGATGGCGATCCTGGTGAGCCGGAAGTGACGCTGTCACCGCCCTCGTACCTTTATGAGCACCGCACGGAAGTGGATGTTCTGGTGGAAGCACGAGAGACTGAAGCGCGGGACGCTGCCTTTGATGCGCTGAAGCAGACAGTAGGTGCTGCCATTGCATCCGATAGAAGTCTTGGAGGACTGTGCGACTACATGGAAGCCGAAGCCCCAGCGCCCATTGATCTGGCCCTTGAAGGCACGCAAGCCCTCAAGGCCGCAACCATCACCATCAAACTCATTTACGCCTCCTTCGATCCTCTTGCATAGAAAGGACGACCCATGGCCCGTGCCCGAGGTGCCCGCTCTGTCTTAGCTGCCGCCTTTGAAACAACCTACGGCACAGCCCCTGCTGCTGGGTCCTATTGGAAACTGCCCTTTGCCAGTTCCAATCTTGGCAGCGAGCAGCCCTTGCTGGAGAGCGAGCTTCTGGGTCAGGGCCGCGATCCCTATCCGCCGGTCAAAGACGCCATCACCACAGAAGGCGATATCAGCGTGCCCATTGATGTGCGCTATCTTGGCATCTGGCTAAAGGCGTTGTTCGGAGAGCCAGAGACAACGGGTTCTGCAGCGCCCTACTCGCATAGCTTTCAAAGTGGCAAGTGGGACCTGCCCAGTCTTGCCATTGAGGTGGGCATGCCGGATGTGCCCTACTTTGCCATGAATACAGGATGCCGGGCCAATTCCATCAACTGGACCATGCAGCGCTCAGGACTGGTAACGGCTACCATCAACCTGATTGCGCAAGGCGAGACCACCGGCACCAGCTCCAGCACCGGTGATCTGCAGCAACTGCCCCTCAAACGGTTTGGCTCGTTTAGCGGCTCCATCCTGCGCAATGATGTGCAGCTTGGCAACATCACCTCCGGCCAGATCACCTATACCAACAATCTGGAACCCGTTGAGACCATCCGCGGTGACGGCATGATTGATAGCGCAGACCCAGCCATGGCCATGCTGTCCGGCACTATCGATGTGCGCTTTGCCGATCAGACGCTTTTGTCTCAAGCACTTGCTGGAGAACCCTGCAAACTGAGTTTCCGCTATGCGCTGGGCGGTGACACCAGCTTTGAGCTTGTTGCCCATGCAGTGTACTTGCCCAAGCCTAAGCTTACCATTGAAGGTCCTGGCGGTGTTCAGGTGAGTTTTGCCTGGCAAGCGGCTCGCGATGAAGCGTTGGGCCGAATGGCAACCGCCACGCTTAAGAACGATGTTGCTTCCTATGACAATCCATCTGCTTAAGGAGCTGCCATGCGCCTTGATCTTAGCTTAGAGCCCAAATGGTATGATCTCATCCCCGAAGCTGGCATTCGGGTACTGGCCGATCCTGCCATTACCGACATCATGGATGCTGCCCGTGAGGATGAGCGATTGATCGCTCTTGCCGGTGACGAACCTCTATCTGAGGTGATCGAGCCCGGCAAAGCCACCAGGCTTGCCCGTGTTCTGTCCCTAGTCGTTGCACAGCAAGTCATTCGTGACTGGGAAGGTGTGGAAGAAGAATTTGGTGTTAAGGCAAAGTTGACACCTGACCACATCGAAGCATTTCTGCAGCACCCTCAAATTGCCGATGCATGGTTGCTTTATTACATGCAATATTGGCTTCAGGTAGACAAAGATATACTTGAAGAAAAAAACGTCTCTGCGCCCTTGCTGAGTGGCACTTCAGCGGCGGCGCAGAGTATTGCAGCGCGTGCCCCAGTAAATGCAAAGACTGCCCGCAAAAACAACACCAGCCGCAAAGCCAGGAAGGGCGTCGGCTCTGGCAGATCGTCATGAGACTTGGCGGTCAGGTGCGCACTGTCTCCACCATGAACGGCTATGTGGTTTTGGGCTGGGACATGGGAGCTACCTTAAAGCTTGCTGATAATCTTGGTGCCAATCCCTATCTGGCAGCCTTGATCCTACCTGAGATCGAGCAGATTGCTTGCACCAAGATTAACGAGAGGCTGCAGGCAGGTGGCTGAGCGCAAGGTCTCTGTCAGGCTGGCAGCTATTGGCGGTAAAGCCCTTAAGGATGATCTGGTCGCCATCGGTAAAACTGGAAGCGCGGCTCTTACCCAGATCGCATCGGCCAGCGAGGTTGCCAATGCGGGACTTGATGAGGTCTCTTTAGCTGTTGCCAGAGGCCGAGAACAGTTGGAACAGCTTGCCGCCAAAGCTGCAAGATCAGCCAATGCCCTTAGAACAACGGCAACAGCCACCACACCGCTGATTGATCAGATCAACCGCATGAGCGGTGTGACACCCGCGATTGGCAAAACCACAGCAGAGTTTCTGGCTCAAGGTCAGGCCTTGGATGATCTACGGGCCAGATACAATCCTGTCTTTGGTGTGATCCGCAGATACCAGCAAGCCATCTCAGAGATTAAAGCCGCCCATCTGGAAGGGGCGATCTCAGTCAATGAGATGACAGCTGCTATTGCCCGTGAGCGCAGCGAGACCTTGCAAAGTATCGCTGCCCTTAAGAACCGGACAACGGCTATCACTCGTATGGCCCGCGCATCGCGAGGCGCAACCTTGCGCCTGCAGCAGATGTTCTTTCAGGTGAATGATATTGGTGTCTCGCTGGCCGGTGGGCAGAACCCGTTTCTGGTCCTGGTCCAGCAAGGCACGCAGATTGCCCAGATCTATGGTTTTGGTAATGGCGGCGTCTCTGGAGCCTTCAAAGATCTAAGATCCCTTCTTGTCGGTGTGGCGCGCAGGTTCTGGCCAGTGGCTGTTGCCGTGGGTGTGGTGACAGCTGCCTTTGCTGGCCTGACCTATGAGATCAATCAGACCAGCGAGACTTCAGTCACCATAGGCGATACACTGCTTGCCGTCTGGCAGCTCATCCGGGATGGGTTTAATGCGCTTGTTGCACCCCTCATCAATGCGCTTGCTCCGTGGTTTGAAGCAGCCTGGACCCGTGTGGTGGCTGCCACCAAAGCCACCGGCAATTTCATCATCAATGAGATGAAGATCACTTATGAAATCATCACCACCATCTGGGAGCAATTGCCTGCTGCCTTTGCCGCACTCATGATCGGAGCCACCAATGCGGTGATCCGCGGCATCAATCTGATGATCCGCAAAACCACCCAGGGCCTCAACACGCTAAGCCGGGCGGCTAACCGGGTGCTTGCCAATATTCCCGGCCTTGATGAGAGTTTCCGCGTTGGTGAGCTGCCAACCGTTCAGATCGGGCAGATTGCCAATCCTTATGCAGATCAGGTGGCAGCAGCCTCCAAAGCCCTGGATGAGCGCGTTCGGGAAATCTCAAAGCAGGATCCCATGGGTGAGCTGTTTTCTGCCATCAAAACCCGGGCTGTTCAAAATGCCCTCAACCGCATTACAGAGACGGCAGATAAAACTGGCAAGGCAGTCAAAAAAGCTGCGGAAGAGGCCAAGGTCGGATGGGAGGCAGCTCTTGCATCAATCGAGGCCTATGTGGCCAGCGCCCGCGATATTGGTAGCGCCTTTGGCGATCGCATTGTCAAAGTATTTTCAGATGGCGAGCAGGCCGTTGCGAACTTCGTTCAAACTGGCAAGCTGGAGTTTAAAAGCCTCATCACCTCGCTCATTGCCGATATGGCAAAGCTGGCAGCCCGGCGGTTTATCTTTGGCCCTATCGCCTCAGGTCTTTCCAGTAGCCTGAGCAATCCATCAGGCGGCCTGCAAAACCTGCTCTCTGGCTTCTTCAAATCGCTCCTGACACCGGCAACAAGCTTTGCAGGCGGTGGACATACCGGATCAGCCCCGCGCTCCGGCGGGCTTGATGGTCGCGGTGGTTTCCTCGCGCTCATGCATCCCCAAGAACGCATCATTGATGAGTTTAGAAGTGGCAGAGAGAGACAGCAATCCATACCACCTGTCATCGTCAATATCGAAACCCGTGATGTGGACTCTTTCCGCCAGTCCCGAACACAGGTGGCAGCTGACATTCAGCGGGCGGTTGCTCGTGGTCGCCGAGGGCTTTGATGGTCTTTCATGATATGCGCTTCCCGGAAAAGATCAGCCGTGGTGCCAGAGGTGGACCACGCCGGCGCACGCAAGTGGTGGAGCTTTACTCCGGGCGTGAAGAGCGCAACGCCTCCTGGGCGAATTCCCGGCGTGAATATGATGTGGCCTTTGGCATCCGCAGCAATGATCAACTGCAAGAAGTTATTGCCTTCTTTGAAGCGCGCAATGGAAGACTCTACCCGTTCCGCTTCAAAGACTGGGCGGACTACAAAAGCACCCTGCCCTCCAAAGCCATCTCACCCCTGGACCAGCAGATTGGTGTTGGTGATGGAACACAGACAACATTCCAACTACGCAAGCTCTATGGCACCGAGGCGCTCGGGTACTGGCGCACCATCACGAAGCCGGTGACCGGTAGCATCCGGGTTGCCGTGAACAACATCGAGAAATCGAGCGGCTGGACAGCTGACCTTGCCACAGGCCGCATCAGCTTCAGCACGACACCGACAACGGGAGCCATCATCACCGCTGGTTTTGAGTTCGATGTGCCCTGCCGCTTTGACACTGACAGCATCGACGTGACGCTGGATCTGGAACGCCTTGGCTCCATCACCTCCATCCCCTTGATTGAAGTTCGGGACACCTGACACCCATGAAGAAACTCTCCGAAGGTCTGGCTGCCCATCTGGCCAGCGGTACCACCACGCTGTGCTGGTGTTGGCGGCTAGTCCGCAAAGACGGTGTGGTCTTTGGCTTTACCGATCATGACCTCGCTCTGCGGTTCGGCGGCACCAGCTTTGAACCGGAGACCGGTCTCATTCCATCAGAACTACGCGCCTCATCCGATCTTGCCGTGGATGCTCAGGAAGCCGAAGGGGTGCTGTCTTCCGACCATATCTCCGAGACCGATATCTTTGCCGGGCTTTGGGACAATGCCAGTGTGGAAGTCTGGCGCGTCAACTGGCAGAACCCTGAGGAAAGGGTTCTGATGCGACGTGGATCCATCGGCCAGATACGGCGCGGCAAAACCGCCTTTGTTGCCGAGGTGCGCAGCATGGCCCATGTGCTGGAGCAAAGCGTGGGTCGCACTTTCCAGAATGCCTGCGATGCAGCCCTTGGTGACAACCGCTGCAAAGTCAATCTGGAAGCGCCTGAACTTAGCGCTACCGGCACCGTCACCAGCCTCATCAGCGATCGTGGCTTTGTCGTCTCTGGCTTAGATGAATTTGCAGCTGACTGGTTTGCTCTTGGCCTGCTTAACTGGCAG
>NZ_LMCK01000047.1:0-11352 GCF_001623165.1 Pseudovibrio sp. WM33 | reverse complement strand
AAGATCGGCAGGTAGAAGTCTCCCGCCATGAGATCATCTCTGGCGTTACCATCATCACATTACTGGAAGCGCCGGTGCGACGGTTTACTATTGGAGATACTTTCCAGATTAAGGCCGGCTGTGACAAGCTCTGGCAGACCTGCATCGAGAAGTTCAGCAACGGCGATAACTACCGCGGCTTCCCGCATATTCCCGGCAATGACACACTGATCCGGTATGCCGCGAACAGCCGTGGCCATAAAGGCGAGCCGTTGTGAGTGAAGATCAATCCAAGCGCATTATAACAGCAGCGCGGCGCTGGATCGGTACGCCCTATCACGATCAGGCCAGCCTCCGCGGTGTAGGCTGTGATTGTCTTGGGCTCATTCGCGGTGTCTGGCGGGAGGTCATTGGCGATGAGCCAACCGACATTCCTCCCTACACACGGGATTGGGGGGAAACTGGAGACATAGAGGTTTTAGCGGAAGGGGCGAGAAAATGGCTGCAACCGGTGCCTGTCGAAGACATCAAGCCCGGCTGCATTCTGCTGTTTCGGATGAAGGATACCGCGATCGCTAAGCACTGCGGGATCATGAGCGACACCAGCCATTTCATCCACGCCCATGAGCGAGTTGGTGTGATCGAACAACCGCTCGCCACTGCGTGGAGGCGAAGGCTGGTATTTGGGTTTAAAACCTCTGCAACTTAGAAGAAAGTAAAACTGTAAGCTGTAGCGCCATTTCACTCTGTACGCGGTACGGTAGTCTCACGCTTCGCTCAAGCTTACTTACTTTTCATGTATTTGGTGGAATGACCTCTAAGGTTGCCTACAACAAAGCTAAAAAGTCTATTATTGGCAGCACCAACTTCCGTTTTTGGGGTAACGGCAAGCTCAAGAAATGACGTGTCTACTGGACAAACAACAGACTATTTATTTATCCAACAAACCACACGCCCTGGCAAAACTAGTTCCAAATTCAGTAAACTGAAGTTGCAACGACATGAGTCCCTGCCACATAGAATGAGTAAATATGCTTTCTGGTGGCTGCGAATTTGACCTAGTCTTTTCACCCAATGCCTCTACTTGCTCACGTAAGCTTTCAAAGTAATCGCTAATCGCATTAACATCCTCACTTGATGTACGAAAATATGACATTTCAGGAAGATCAGACGTTACCCGTTCAATGATCCCAAGACGCAAGAGGTTGCTTGACCAAGAGGTTCCATTCAAATCAGTGAGGCCATATAGTTCTGCCTTTTCCTGAACCAAGGAATTAAATTCTGATCTGAGCTTGCTATTCACTTCTTCTCGTTTCGCCAGTTTTACCTGTTCCTCTGGTGTAAGGCTAAATAAATTCACAGGCGCGAACTTAGAGGAGTTTTGTTCAAGCTCCTCATTTGAGCAATGCACAAATGCGAGAAAGTCAATAATCTTTGCATCAAGCGGTGAAAGGCTCTCCAAAACGCTGACAAACGGGCGTTCAGCTTTGACATCAGAATCTGGGTTAAGAGATTGGGCAAAAATCCCTGCCCAAAGATTACGGACAGTTTCATCATCACTTAGAGATAGGCCATTTACTAAAAGGTGTAACTCCTCCTCTTTTGGAGGAGAAATAGTTTCTATCGAGATACCCGCCTCTTCCAACTTTTTTCTTGTTTCAGACAGGCCAATTTTAGCATTCATTTCTCGCTTCCGACGCACGCGGTCAGACAATATCCCGATTGTATCGCCAACAAGACTTCCCAACTCCTTCGCTGGCGGTTTAAGCAGGTCAACAACTACTTCTGCAAGCGAATGACGTATTTCAGAAGGGATAGAGGTTACTTCATCAATCTCATTGGTGTCATTCATGTTGCTTCTACCCATTTGAAAATTCGCAAAAAATAGACTCAAGAACTTATCCCAACGCATGTGATAGAGGAACCCCATGGCTACACTTGTCCTTGGCGCTGTTGGCACCGCCGTGGGCGGAGCCATTGGCGGCTCCTTTCTTGGCGTGACCGCTGCCACCATTGGTGGTGCGATTGGTGCTGCGGCTGGCTCTTACATTGACAGCTGGTTGATCAGCACAACGCTCCCCGATCAGACCATTGAGGGCCAGCGGCTCAACCGCCTACAGGTCACCACCTCAACAGAAGGCGCAGTCATTCCCCGTGTGTTTGGCCGCATGCGGATCGGCGGCAACATCGTCTGGGCCACGGACTTTCGCGAGGAAATCAACCAACAGACCCAAGGTGGCGGTAAAGGCAGCGGGCCAAAGGTGACAACCACCACCTATGCCTACTACGCCTCCTTTGCTATCGCGCTGTGCGAAGGAACCATCACCGGCATTGGCCGCATCTGGGCTGATGGCGAGCTTATAGATCTGCAAGGTGTCACCTGGCGCTGGTATCCGGGCAATGAGGCCCAAGAGCCTGATGCTTTCATTAAGGCCAAGTTGGGTGAGGCCCCTGCCTATCGCGGCACCGCCTATCTGGTCTTTGAAGAGCTGCTGCTGGAAAGCTATGGCAACCGCATTCCTCAGATCACCGTGGAAGTGTTTCGGCCACTGTTGGACGGAACACCAGAAGGACGATTGCAGTCCGTTACGCTGATCCCAGCATCCGGCGAATATGTCTACGCCACACGGCAGGTGACCAAAACCAAAGGCGGCGCCAAGACAACTGGCATCAATGTGAATGCAGAAGCAACGCAAGCTGATCTCATCAGTGCATTGGACCGCCTGCAGGCCTCTGCGCCCAACATCAAAAGCATTTCGCTTGTGGTTGCCTGGTTCGGAGATGATCTCAGATGCGGAACTTGTAAAATCCGCCCAGGTGTCGATCAACCGACCAAGAATGCCAGCACGTCATGGAGCGTCAATGGTGTCAGTCGATCTGATGCTTTTCTGGTCAGCCGTGATGATAAGGAAGATCCAGTCTTTGGCGGCACGCCTGCAGATTTCTCTATTGTCGAGGCAATCAAGGAAATCAAAGCACGTGGTCTGCGGGTGACTTTCTACCCCTTCATCCTGATGGATATTCCACCAGCCAATACACTGCCCGATCCTTACAGTGATAATGCCAGTACAATCGGTCAACCCGCCTATCCCTGGCGTGGCAGGATAACGTGCTTCCCTGCTCCTGGTTTTGCTGGTTCACCGGACAAAAGCGAAGTAGCCGTTGGACAGGTGTCTGCGCTGTTTGGCTCTGCCACGGTTGGTGATTTCAGTGTGACAGGCACCAGTATTTCCTGGACGGGGCCACCGGGTGATTGGGGCCTGCGCCGCATGATCTTGCACTATGCCCACCTTTGCAAAGCTACCGGTGGTGTCGATGCGTTTCTTATTGGCTCTGAAATGCGGGCTCTTAATCAAGTCCGAGGACCAGCAAACAGCTTTCCTGCAGTCGATCAATGGAGCAGCCTTTTAGGCGATGTACACTCTGTATTGGGTTCAGATACCAAGCTTTCTTATGCCGCCGATTGGTCCGAGTATTTCGGCTTCAGGCTGGCAGATGACAGCGGAGACCTCTTCTTCCATCTTGATCCGCTCTGGGCTCTTGATGCCTGCGACTTTGTCGGCATCGACAATTACATGCCGCTTTCCGATTGGCGCGATGGGTTTGACCATCTGGATGCGCAGATCCGCCCGCACATCTACGATCAGAGTTATTTGAAGGAGAACATTGCCGGCGGCGAAGGTTTTGACTGGTTTTATGCAAGTTATGCTGACCGCATTGCGCAGGTGAGAACCCCAATCACAGATGGCGCTCATAACAAACCCTGGGTGTTTCGTTACAAGGACCTGCAAAGCTGGTGGAGCAATCAGCACTATAACCGCCCGAGCGGTGTAGAAGAGGTAGCGCCAACTGCCTGGGTACCACAGAGCAAGCCCATCTGGTTTACCGAGTTTGGCTGCCCTGCCGTGGACCGCGCCACCAACCAGCCCAATGTGTTCATTGATCCCAAGTCATCGGAATCCAAAGCGCCCTACTTTTCTCGTGCCTGGCGTGATGATGCCATTCAACGGGCCTATCTGGCCGCCACACTCAGTTATTGGCAAGAGCCGAATAACAATCCCACATCAAGCGTCTATGACGGTCCCATGCTGGACCTTGGCAATTGCTCTGCCTGGACATGGGATGCCCGACCTTACCCCTTCTTCCCGGAGCTCATCAATGTCTGGTCAGATGGTGAGAACTGGCGACTGGGGCACTGGCTTGGTGGCAGGCTCGGAGCTGTTGGGCTCGGCGCGCTGGTCAAGCACCTATGCGAACGCGCTGGGCTGTCTGGAGATCTGATCGACACCTCTGATCTTTATGGTGCCGTTGAAGGCTATGTGATTTCTGCGTTGCAAAGCCCGCGTGCATCAATTGCCGTGCTGGCCCGTCACTTCGGCTTTGATGCGGTCGAAAGCCAAGGCATCCTGCATTTCAAGATGCGTGGCCGCGGTGCTGTTAAACGCCTTGAGCTTGATGATCTGATGGCAGCACCAAAAGACACCGAACCCATCGAGCTTGAACGCGCACAGGAAACCGAACTGCCCCAGGCGCTCAAATGGTCTGTTATCCGAGCCGATGAAGACTATGACGCCATCCAGGTGGAAGCGCAGCGGGTAACGGTACAGGCAAGCCGCATATCATCAGAAAACTTCCCGCTTGCCGTTGCCCCGGAAGAGGCAGAGCGCCGGGTGCGCCGCGCCCTGCAGGAGGCCTGGGTTGGACGCGAAGGCGCCAGCTTTGCGCTACCGCCGTCAGAGCTTGCCCTTGATCCGACAGACTTGGTTTCGCTGGATCATGATGGCCGAAGCTATGATCTGAGACTCTTGAGTGTGAATGATGGCCTGGAGCGCAAGGTGACCAGCATCCAGCAAGACCGCCAAGTCTACGATATGCCGCCTGGACCATCGCGGAAAAGAACAGATGGCGCACTTTCGCAGGCCGTTGTCTTTGGCAAGCCGCTGTTTGCGTTTCTCGATCTGCCGCAGCTCTCAGACAGTACTCCTGCTCATCAGCCGTTGATGGCAGCTTATGCCGATCCCTGGCCCGGTATCCTCAATGTCTATCGCAGTCAGAGCGAGGCTGGCTTTAAGTCCGTTGCGCAGATCACCACACCAGCTCAGTTTGGGGTAACAATGGAGCCTCTTAAGCGAGGTCCTACCTCCAGGTTCGATCTTGGCAATGAACTGGTAATCTCAGTTTCCTCTGGGACCATCGAGAGCATTCCAGATTTAGAACTTTTTGCCGGCGGCAATGCCTTTGTGGTTGAGACTGCTCCAAACACCTGGGAGATCATTCAGGCCAGCAGAGCAGAGCTCTTAGCGCCTAGCACTTACAAGCTCTCGCACTTACTCCGAGGTCAACGTGGTACGGAGAACGCTATCGCTGATAGTGTCCCGACAGGCGCAAGGGTTATTCGCCTTGATGATAATTTGGTTCTGGCTCCCATCACTTTGAGCGAGATAAGCTTGCCGTTCCGGTGGCGTATCGTGCCCAGCAGAGCCTCGCTTTCTGATCCTGCCACGTTGGCATTAGGCTTTGCACCAGAAGCCAATGGTTTGCGCCCGTTCTCTCCGGTTCATGTTGCCCAGCCCAGTCGCACAGGACGGCTGCCCGGCGATCTCACTCTCTCCTGGATCAGGCGTTCTCGCGTGCCCGAAGCGGATAGCTGGCTTTTGCGCGATGTGCCACTGGTTGAAGAGGTCGAGGCCTATGAGGTGGAGATCTTCAAAGACGGCTCAGTAATCCGCACGCTCACTTCCGCGACCAGTAATGCTGTTTACACCAGCGTGCAGCAGATAGAGGACTTCGGCGCTGAACTCCCTGTCGAAGACATGCTCACCATCCGCATCTACCAGCTCTCCAACACCTTGGGTCGCGGCACACCGCTTACCGCCACTTTGCACTTCTGAGGCAACGACCATGTCAGAGACAACCTCTCGGCTTGCCCTGCCCTACATCACGGCAGCGCAGGCACAAAAACATGTCACACACAATGAAGCCCTTCGCCTGCTCGATGGTCTCATTCAAATGCGGGTCCTCAATTCAACTTCGGCGGCACCGCCAAGCGCTCCGAGTGAAGGCGACGCTTATATCGTGAATTCTCCCGCCACAGACGCATGGACTGGCTGGGAGAAGGATATGGCCTTTTATGCCGATGGCAGCTGGTTCCGGCTGCCGGCCCTTGATGGCATGCGTGCTTGGGATGCGGGAGCTGGCACGTTGCTGATCTACACCGCCGGAAGCTGGAAAGCCCTTCCCGAAGTACTGAGCCTTGTGAAGTCAGCGCCGCTGGTTCATATCGCCAGAGGGCCGCTTGGAGGCACCACAGGCCTGGGTGTTCTGGAAGAAACCCTCGCCGACCTAGCAGGATCTACTGTCGAAACCACCATTGCCATTCCCGATCGCTCCATCTGCCTTGGCGTTTCCACCAGAACAGTCACCGCAATCACCGGGGCTACGTCCTATGACTGTGGCATTGACGGCGAACCTTCCAAGTTCGGCGGCTCCCTCGGCATTGCTGTGGGCAGCACCAACAAGGGCATCATTGGCCCGCAAGGCTTTTACGCTGATACGCCCATTCGCCTGACCACCAAGGACGGCGACTTCACTGGGGGCACCGTCAGCGTGGCGATCCATTATCTCAGCGTCGGCGTACCGGAAGCCCCATGACCAACCTTGGCGAGATCATCAATGCGCTGGGCGGCGGGCCAGCAGCCGTTGCTATTGTCGGTCTGGGCTTCTTTGCCTGGCGGGTTCTTAACTGGTGGCGTGAAGACACCAAGGAATACAATGCCGCCCTTCGCGAGATCCAGAAGGAGGCCACAGAAGGCCTGCAAGCGAGCACTGAGGCCATTCGCGCCTTAACCGAGGAGATCAAACGCCGTGATTAAAAACCTCCTGAAAACCGCTCAACGCCCCAAAGAGCAGAGATGTAAGACCTGCAGCCGGCAAGCGGTGCTAGCCGTGCGTCAGAAGCGCCAGGAGCTCTGCCAGGCTCTTCAGGAACTGGCACAAGCGAGAAAAGCCAAAGACTGAGCCTGACGCCTACCCATCCCAAAGAACTCACCTCTTCAAGCTGCCTTCGGGCGGCTTTTTTTTATGTCTGGAGAACCAACTATGACCTACACCACACGGGACATCCAAGCCCGACTTGCTGCGCTGGGCTATGATCCCGGTCCCATCGATGGTCTTGATGGACTAAAGACAAGAGCGGCGATAGCTGAGGCGTTGAAAGCGCGGAACGTGAAGCGCGTCGAGGAGTTGTTTCACACCTCAGGCCTTCACCGCATTATCTTGCATTGGACAGCTGGCGCGGACGGGCTCATTGAGCTGGAGCGACAGCACTACCACCTCATCATCGATCGGGAAGGTCGAACACATGCAGGAGCACTTAAACCGGAAGCCAATGCCAATTGCCTCGATGGCAGCTATGCCGCCCACACCAGAGCGCTCAATACCGGGTCCATTGGCGTAGCCCTTGATGCCATGGCGGACGCAAAACATTCACCATTTGAACCGGGCAAATATCCAATCACGCAGGTGCAAGTTCAGGCACTTGTTGAGACGGTTGCTGATCTCTGCGAGACTTATCAGATCCCGGTCAGCCCATACTCCGTTCTTACCCACGCAGAAGTTCAGCCAACGCTGGGCGTCAAACAACGCAGCAAATGGGATATCGCCTGGCTGCCGGATATGGCATTGCCTGGAGAACCCGTTGAAGTGGGTGACAAGCTACGTTCTCTCTTTACAGCTGCAGGGCTCTGAGCTTTCAAGTTACTGCGGCGACAACTGACAGGAAACTATCTCTCGTTGAAAGTGCAAACAGATCACTGGGCCAGCAGCTGCCATTCGACAGATTCCATCAAGGGTTGTTGCTGTCTACATAACGGGCCTTCTGAGTACCTTAACGGGTAGTCCTTCATGGGTCTGTATGATCACTAGATTAAGAGTGAACAATGGAGCAAAAGTTGAAATCGTCAGGCCAGCTTCAAAGATTTCTGATAGTCTTCTCCGGCCTGCGCAATCTCATCGTTCCACCTCATCATCAACGTTCCGAAATCGACACTCAACTCCACCGTATCAACGCTTTACCACAATGGAAACAAGCCGCGATGCTTCACACTTAAAGTGCGGCTGGAGAAAACTAGCGCGGACAAATTCAGGCTGGCCTTTGATAGCGCCATCAAAGGCCAGCCTGCTGGGAGCAAATTGAACCGCTTTGTATTAATTGCTTTTGCTGAAAATTCGCGTTTTAAGGCTAGATACCAGTATCTTGAGGCAACCGACAATCAGCAGGACAATGACACAACGAAGCTCCTTACAGGGTAAGATAACACCCGAAGTTCTGGAAAAAGTCTTTACCGCCTCCTTTGAGTTGATCTTTGAAAACGGCCGCTCCAATCTCACTTTAGAAGCTATTAGCGAGCGGTCCGGCGTATGCCTTGAAGCGCTTCAAATGCAGTTTAAGGGTGATCAAGACCCTGTCGCTCCTGCAATGCGATGGTATATTATGCGGTTTAGCCAAGAAGTTCGTTCCAGTTCCGCATTGTTCTCAGACCTGTTTTCACGCATGCATTCCATGTTGATGGATTTTGCCGAACTGTGTGCTGCTCAATACAAAATGGAGGGCAATCTGTTCTGGTCTACCGTTGGAGATATCGCCCGATATGATCCAGAATTGCGTGAAGAATATCTTGAGCTGCGATCCATGTGGGCAGAAGACATTCGAAGCAGATTAAAAAACCATCGCCGGGAATTGAATGACGATGTTGACATCGAAGCTCTCACTCAGTTTTTTATGATGGTGTTTGAGGGCATTATCGAAATGGTCAAGTTTGACACGCCGTTGGAAGACGTACGCAAAGCAATCGACACAGCCATGATAATCCTCAGTAAGCACATGAAAAAAAATGATCTCGAACGAGATTAGGCCTTTGAGTGCCCGCCTCCATCAAAAGGTTTGCTCGTAAGGTCCCGTTAAGACGGATTTGAATTTCGCCTGCCTTTCATCAGCTACTATGGAACAGGCTTGCAGATTTGAATAAAGGAGTGTTTTGCCTCATCGTTGACTCTTAATCTAGTGATCAGGGCCAACTGCGGACCTTCGGGCGTTAAAATCAAGGGTTGAGCCAGTTCCACCACGAGGCGTCTTCAATAGCCCCAGCAAACGATCTGTAACTACTCCGGTAGGCCCATAGCGGATAAAGAGCTCATCATTCAACAGTCATCCGGTTGCCACGACCGAATTGTTTCGTAAAGTTTTTTGATTTCAGGTGAGAGAGACGGATCGAAGGCGCAGAGTTTCTTTCCATTTTCTTCCCAAAAAGCCGCCCGTCGCTGAGCTAGTACTCTTTTGCTGCCGTAAGACGGTTGCAAAGAAAGACTGTCGGCGTCTAAATAGCTTTCAATTGTGCGAATAACAGCATTATCTTTGTTGTACCACAAGCCAATTTTATGCCCGTACTCTAAGAGTCCGGTGACCTCAGATCTAATGTACTCTTTGGCCGCAGAAAAATTAGAAGAGTCATATACTTGTCCGTCATCGTTTAATTTACTATCGCTATCAATGATGACGTAAGCATGCCGACTAAAACTAAACATCTTGATCAGTTTTTCTTTTTCAAAGTCGTGTTCTTCGCCAGTCGAGTTATCAATGGAGATGGCATCCAGCAAAGCACCGCCATACATCTGAAATTCGAAGTGTTGGCCTTGTTGCAGATTTTTCAAGCGATTTTCCCTTGCAAACATGTTCAACCAGGCCCTCAAGTATATAACATCGGAGGGACCTTCGACCCAAACGACGCCATTGCATTGCAAGAGGTCACTACCAAAGACCCCCAACTCATCAAGAATTCTACTGGTTGAACCCTCGATCTCCCGGATACTAGTACAAAGCGACTGTCGCTCTACATACTGTTCTCCTCTCTTCAGGTGGAGGTTGGGATTATGATCTCTGACGCGAGCATTTGCTGGATCGAATGATGTGTCTGTCCAAGAAGAATGAACTTCAAAAATCTTGGCTTGTTCTTGGAGACCCAGAAAATGTTGCAAAACAACGGAGGAGTGAGTCGTAACGAAGAATTGAGAGGCTTTAGGATCATGGATTACTTCCCAGCTTGGTCGATTTCCGTGTCGAGTCGCTAACCAATTCTGCCAAGCCTCTTCCACTTCATTAATATTGCTATCAGCAGTTTGGCTTCGGTTTCCGGGGGTTGCTATCCATGTCAAAATTCTAAGCAATCGGCGCAATGCTCTGGGTTCAATTCCCATTTCTGGTTCATCAAGAAGGATAACTTGGCCATTCGCTACGAGTATTTGATGAACCAACTTTGCGACACGCAACGTGCCGTCTGACCACCAAGTTCGGTTGAATGACACAATCCCGCCGCCGCGTATGTCTTGAGGAGATGCCTCTTTGGTTGGCATTGAGTGTGCAGGGATGCGAGAATGTGCCTCGCTAAGATATCCAGGACCGATGACTTTTAAGTCTCTTTGGAAAATATAGGATAGGATAAAAGACAATCTTCGGTGCAGATCACGCGCCTTATGCGAGACCATCATTTTTTCGAAATCGGAGTCGCTCAAATCGGATTTTACTAGCGTTGTTCCGCCTTCTAACCTTATCAGGTCTCCAGAAACCAAAGTGTCCATTTCGAATTTTACAGAAAGCTGTTCGTCCCGTTTAGTTTCCCCCTTGGATTCAAAGTTAACTGTAATTTCTCCGCAATCAGCGTAGAATGGTGACCTGTCACAAATGGAGTCACTTTTTAACTTGATAAGATATATTGGTGGAGCCGATATATTAGGCCCTTGTTTGATTAGCGTTGAACCTCGAACTTTTTTGTACTCCCAACCAACATTATTGATTAACTTGAAGACATTTGATTTTCCGGATCCGTTTCTGCCGATTAGCAAATTTAAAGATCTACAGCCTGTAACTCCCTGACCTTCTGGTCCAAAGGATAGAACGTTTTTTGCAAAAATATCTTTTATGAACAAATGTCACCTGTTTGAAAAGTACGCTTCATGCTTAAGTTTTAGCTCAACATCAAGAATGATGCATATCTCTTGATATACGCACGATACACTTATCAAACAGGAATGACCCTAAGTTGCAGAAACATGTTTGTACAGGTTGCCCGACTTCAGGTTGAATGTCCGCAAATGGTCAGTTCGTCTTCAAGCAAGAATAGTCCTAAGGAAATGGGCGTTCCTGAGTAGCTCTCAGCTTGCTAACTGGCGCTTTGTAGCAGGTAACTCACTGCCCTACCTTGGAGGCCCTCCCCCGTACTGATCCGCGACTGCGATCGTCATTTCCCACCCCCATCCAGTTATTACCCGTCTCGCGAACATGTCTTTTGTTGACGTGGTGTTGACGCGAACGCAAAAAGC
>NZ_LMCK01000046.1:0-7474 GCF_001623165.1 Pseudovibrio sp. WM33 | reverse complement strand
TAAAAGACGCTCACCTGTCCAAATAAACGGAACCACCTCTGTCTTGTGGTGTTTAAAGTGCGAGCATACAGGGGAAAGCCTAGAGGTAGCCCTCTCTAGGCGCATAGGCGTTGACAGGTGTTGGAGGAACATCAAAAGAGGAACAGAAAGTTCAAATAATAAATGTTTGCTGAGATTACATTAGCAATCAAAAGCTCGTTTCCATTCGGTAATCTGTACTTAAGTCGCTTATTGAAAGGCTCTATCCTCGTGCCTTGTGATGGGCTTGAGAGCTTTGTATGAAAA
Source organism: Pseudovibrio sp. WM33 (assembly GCF_001623165.1). Taxonomy (NCBI): domain Bacteria; kingdom Pseudomonadati; phylum Pseudomonadota; class Alphaproteobacteria; order Hyphomicrobiales; family Stappiaceae; genus Pseudovibrio; species Pseudovibrio sp. WM33. The sequence continues at coordinate 7,189 of NZ_LMCK01000046.1, read as the reverse complement.
GAGCAATGGTTTTGAAGAATGCAACGCCGATGCAAAATCTACCGGCGTTGTTGTTTTGCGGTTGATCTAGCCTACAACAAACTCAGTTGTCTTGAACTGGCTAATCGCGTCTTCATCAAGCTCAATTCCCAATCCGGGTCCTTGAGGAATATGAACGAAAGGAGGTTCAAACTTCAATGGTGTTTTAAGGAGATCGTGAGAGCGTATATGGCGTCCGAATATGTCACTTGGCCAAATGCAGTTTTGAGTAGCTGCGGCCTGATGCACATACATGGCTTCTAGAATTCCCAAATCCACTTCAGAACCATGCCAGAAGTAGAAGTTTGCGCAATGAGCAACCTGCGCTAGTCGATGGAAGGCTGAGAGACCACCATTAAAGTTAAATCCATCAACTGCTTGATGAGTCAAGGCATTAATAATGTCGTGCTGACGTTGTCCCTGCCAGATGTAAGGCAATGAGATATGTCTGATAATGCGGATGTCTGTAAACTCGCGAAGGGCTTTGTAGTCCTGAAGCATCCAAATCGGCATTGGATCTTCTAAAATCATAACGTTCCCAACCTTCTCAAGGCCACGCACTATTTTCTTTGTTTCTCCCAGGTTTTCGAATCTCTGATTGGGATCAAAAATCACCTTCATCTTGGGAGCATGTACCGCAATTTTTTCACACATGCCAACGACATCATCTTCGAGATCTGCTTTGAACTTGATCGTTTCAAATCCTAGGTCCTGATATTGCCTTACCCATGGGCCAACTTCATCCAAAGTTCTGTGGCTGGACCAAGCAGTAACTTTGACCTTTTCTTGAAGCGCTCCTCCAAGCAGTTTGTGGAGGGGGAGGCCTTGTAGCTTTGCAGCAACATCCCAAATCGCGCATTCAAATCCGTCATATTCTCGTGAGAGCAATATAGGTAGTTGCTGGAGACTGAGGTCTTCGATGGCAACGCCTAAAAGGCTATCTGCGATATCCTTTACCAGCTTGGTATTGTGATCTCTCATAAATTCGCCACAGCCAACCGTGCCGTCAGATAGTGTCATGCGTACAATGAGCTTTGGTAGCTCATCAAACTGAGTTGACCATGTTCCTTTTGCTCCCACGGGAAGCATATGCAATGGCTTGTTCAGTGTGGCAGAGTTGATAACGCCTGGATTTGCACGAACGATGACTTCAGTGAATTCAAATTTCTCGATTGTATGCTTTGTCATTGGGGCTACCGATAGTGACAGGAGAAAATGGTCGGAGATAAACCTCCGACCATGAAATCTTTTTGATGTCTACTTCAGATAAACAGAGGCATTTGCTTTATTGATTGCAGCTTTAAATTCTGTCAGTAGAGTTTTTCCGCTGTCTGTCAGAGTTTCATCAAAATACTTGTCCATCTCGCTCACTGCAACTTCGCGCATTCTGGCGAGCTCATCCTTGGATGGGGTGTTTACGACCATTTTTTCCTTGAGATCAATGGTGTCTTCGGCTTCAGAAATACGACCCAATCCACGCGTTGCAACAACAGCTTCCATGCTGGAAGCACGCAGGATGTCCTGTTGTTCTGCTGACAGACCTTCAAAGAACTGTTTATTAACAAGGAAGAACAACGGGTTATAGAGATGCTTAATCAGGCTTGTCGCTGTCTGCACTTCGTAGAGCTTTGTGCGGTATACGGTTGGGACTGGATTCATTTGTCCATCAATTACACCTGTCTGAAGACCAGTGTAAACTTCGCTCCAAGCCAGCGGATAGGCTTCTGCGCCCAAAGCTTGAATAAGACGCTGATGTGCCGGCACCGTCATCGTCCGAATGCGCATGCCTTTGAAGTCTTCCAGCGTTTTAACTGGCTTCTTTGAATTGGTTAGTGCAAAGAAGCCGCCTGGATCGGCAATGCCCAAAACCACAACATCCCCAAGCTTTGCCTCAATAGCTTTGGCCAGCTTTGTACCAAACTCACCTCCATATACTTTGTAGACGGAAGCCATATTGTCGAAAGCGAACGGTAAGTTCAAAATATCTAGGTCAGGGTACACAGGTGTCAATGAACCAAGAGATGCGATCGTGCCCTGAATGATTCCGTCTCGAACCTGTTGTAGTCGCTCTTCACTGCTGCCTAATTGGTTGTTTGGATAAATTTCTACATCAATATCACCATTGGTGGCAGCTTCAACAGATGCACCTAATACAGCGGAATAGGCGTGTGTCACATTTCCTTTTGCTTCCGGAGGTGCATCATGGCCGATACGCATCAGTTCAGCGTGCGCAGCTCCTCCCAAAAGAGCGGTCATGCAAACGGTAGCAAGCAACGTTTTTAAAGATCTCATGGTATTAACTCCCAATTATGTCCAGAGATTTTAGAAGCCGAGCAGTCTCGGAATGAAGAGGGCTACATCCGGCAAGAATGCAAAACCCAGTAGTATGGCTACTTCCAAAAGAAGGAAGGGCCAGAGATCTTTCATGATCCCACCAATCCTCTCGCCGGTTACAGACGAAAGTACAAAGAGGCACGCGCCAATTGGTGGGGTCATAAGAGAAATATTCAGAGCAAGGACGACGATAATACCGGCATGAATGGGATCTAGACCAATTTGAGCCATTATTGGCAAAAGGACAGGACCCATGATGATAAGCACGGCGGCAATATCCATGACCATGCCGAAGGCAAGCAGGATGCCAATCAACATCAACAAAATGAGGTCTTTATTGTCGCTGAGGACAAGCAAACCTTTGGAGAGATTCTGTGGAATGCGCTCAAACCCAAGCCACCAGCCAAGCGCTGATGCAATCGCTACGATAAGAAATACAACGCCGTTGATGCGAGCAGTTCTCGCCAAAATCTCGGGTAGGTCTGAAAGCTTTAGATTTTTGTAAACGAACATGCCGATGAAAAGAGCGTAGCCAACAGCGATAGCGGCAGCTTCTGTGGGCGTAACAATACCGCCCAAAATGCCTCCAAGAATGATACCGGGCATTAGGAGAGCCAGAAACGCTTTTTTGAAAGCAGCCCAAACAATGCGCCGACTAAGGAGGATATCTTCGCGAGGAAGATTTTTGGCTCTGGCTGTGAGAGTTATCATTGCCATGCACAGCAGCGTAATAACAGCACCAGGAAGGATCCCTGAGGCAAACAAGCCCGCAATAGAAACCCCCATAATGGAACCGTAAAGCACCATTAAACTAGAGGGTGGGACAGTTGGCCCTACGATAGAGCCAGCTGCTGTAATTGCACAGGCATAGGACCGAGTATAACCGTTGCGTACCATAGCAGGAACAAGAGTTCTGCCAAATGCAGCCGCATCTGCTGTAGCGGATCCCGAGACACCAGCAAACAACAATGAGGCGAGCATATTTGTATGCGCCAAACCTCCACGCCAATGGCCGACAAGCGCCTTGGCAAACAGGAGAATTCGATCTGTAATACCGGTTTTATTCATGATTTCGCCGGCCAAAATGAAGAATGGCATGGCCAAAAAAGCAAAACTGTTTAAGGCCGAGAAAATTTTACTTGGGATCATGACGAGGAAGTTATTATCAACGATCCCACCACCAAGAGCGATATAACCGGCAAAAGTAGCAACCCCAATTGCGACCCCAATTGGCAACCCAATCAGCAAGCTAACAACAAATAATAGTGCAACGATCACTGGTCTGCCTCCTGATTTGCTCCGTTGGAAACATCCACTTCCAATATTTGAACGGGAAGTTTGCCGAAATCACGGATAAACACGAGAGAAAGCTGAACTGCGGTGAGGAAGAAGGACACACCGACCGCAGCATGAGGAACAGTCAGAGGCATTCCAAAAATTGAGGTACGTGTACCGAGGGCCTTAAAAGCGAAACTGATAGATAGAAGAGCAATACTAAAAAAGACGGCGATGCTCACAAGATCAATGAATGCAGCAAGCAGCAAGCGCTGCTTTTCTGGTACTTTTTCGTAGATAAATGAGATGAAGACATGTTGTCTTCGGTACATAGCCGTCGCAATCGCTAATAGCATGGTCCACACCATTAGGTAGCGCGCCGCTTCTTCCACCCAGATGACCTGCCATTTGAAGATGTAACGATCCAGGACTGCGAACCATACGTCGAAGAGTAAAACGGCGAACATCGCAATTATAATCTTGTTCAGTACAGTGTCGATAATCCGAGAGGCTTGCCCACAAAAGCTGCGCATATAAATCTCCCACCAATGAAACGCGCATAACGTCTCTGTTGGACCAATCACGAGCCAGATTCGCATCATAATTGGACCTTATTGGGTCTATATTGGACTGAAATATCTATAAGTCAATGAAAATGAATTGCGTATTACGTCGCCTTTACTCCACAAATTTGCGGTGATATATCGAATATTGGATCGAATTGGTTCTATTTTGGTTGATTATTCAATCCATTGCGATCAAAATGGTGCAGCTAAAGAGAGTCGGGTATATTAGGACCTCATAAAGTTTTGTTTATTTGGGGAAATACGAGAGTTATGAAACAGGACGCACACTCGATAGATCTTCATACTCACTTGCTGAATGCGTTGAGAAATGGCGACCTTAATCCAGGGCAACGCCTGCCGACCGAGCGTGCATTTGCAGATCAGTTTGCTGTTAGTCGAGGAGCGGTACAACGTGTGCTGCAGAACCTTGAAGAGAAAGGTTTGATCTTTCGAAAGATTGGTAGCGGTACATTTGTTTCTGATCACCTTGATAGCGCTGTCGAAACGTTTGATCATGGTGTGGATATTACTAAGGGTAACTTGGCAGAACACGTTGAAGCCAGAGCTGCATTTGAACCCTGGGTCATTGCCACTGCAGCACGTTATGCCACCTCAGAACATAAGCAGGAGCTGCGTAACCGTTTAAAGCGTGTTTCTAGTCCTGAAGATTGGCTCGACTACAAAGAAGGTGTTTATCAGTTCTTTCGTCTTCTTTATGAGGTCACTGAAAACGGCTTTCTCCTACATATTTTCGATTTAATCATCAAGGCACGTGAGGACGTTCGCTTTGGCGGTGAGCGGCCCAAGACTCGCGTAAGTTTGGTCATCAGAAATAATATGGTTCGTTCTTTAGAGACCATTGCTGAGCCTGTAGAACAAAATGACCCGGAGAAAGCTGAGGCTGCAAGCCGTGAGTTTCTCGACAAAATGATACTGAGCGTAAACACATAAGTGGAGGTAAATTCACATGGAAATCGGAAAGCATCTTCCCTCAAAGGCAAGCCAACATGTAACAGCTGGCCCATACTCACCGGTCTTAATCGTCAAGGCAGACAAAATTGCTCTGATTTCAGGTCAGGCGCCTCTTGATGATGAAGGCAACGTGATTGGTGAAACGATTGAAGAACAAACACGCGTCACACTCGACAATTGCCTGAAGCAACTTCAAACAGTCGACTGTGATCTGGGCGATGTCTTCAAAGTCAATGTATTCTTGACTGACTTGGAAGAGTGGGAGCGATTTAACGTCGTTTACCAAGAGTATATGCCAGAGCCGCGACCTGTGAGGACCGCTGTTCAAGCAGGATTACTCTCTACATTCAAAGTCGAAATTGAGATGTGGGCGGTGCATAACTAGACCTTTGTGGTTTGTATGCTGAATTGATTTATTTGGGAGAATGCCGTGATTTGGGAAGATCTGACCACTGAAAATCTGGGCAAGATTGACCGTGAAACGCCGGTTGTTTTGAATGTTGCAGCAATTGAACAACATGGTCCTCATTTGCCGTTATCAGTAGATGCAGATATTGGTGAATTCTTTTTAGGTGAACTCAATAAATGTCTGGGCGATACAGTACTAACTCTGCCGTCTGTCAAAGTTGGCTGTTCTGAGCATCATATGGATTTTGCTGGATCCCTTACTGTTACTCACGAATCTTTCATGAATTATGTACTCGGTATTCTTGAATCGGTTCTTCATCACGGTTTCAAAAACATCCTTATTCTCAACTCACACGGCGGTAATAATGCAATTGGAAAAGTAATTGCAGAAAAACTGGGAGCACGATGCGGGAAGAATGCCCGTATTTTGTTTACAGCTTGGTGGCGCGCTGCCTCCGAACAATTGGCTGCAATTTCGGACACAGGGAAGCTTGGAACAGGTCATGCATGCGAATTTGAAACCTCTGTAATGCTCTTGGCTCAGCCACAAAAAGTAAAGCTAGATCGCATGCCGCATGGGTTGCAGTTTGTCGAGGCTGGAGAGCGTTATGACGCAGGCTTGGCAGGCGGGAATTCGGTAGACTATATAAGGTCGATGAAACGGATCTCAGGTGGGAGTGGCATTGTGGGAAATCCAACAACAGCGAGTGTAGAAAAAGGACAGTTAATCACTGATGTTGTCATAGATAACCTTTCAGAAATTGTGAAAGATATGAAGAATTTACTGTGAATTGCGAACGATGCTACCCGAGTATATGTGTTTTCGACGATTACTCAGTCTTCTTTTTTAATAGAAATTTATGTCTCTGATTTCAGCGACACTTCGTCCTACGCGTCAACAGCTGTATTCGTTTTGACCTGTGCGGTACATCGTTTGGTGTTGTGTAATATCGGCGAAGTTAGTGTATGCTGGGTCGTTATTTTAATGAATTGGCAGCTAACCTAATGAAAAAAATGATAGTTATATTTTCTTCATTAGAGCCCCATAACCTGAAGGTCGTAGGATTCAAATCCTACCTCCGCAACCAAATATTAAACCCGTTAAGCCAAAAGCTTAGCGGGTTTTTTGTTGCCTAGAGTTTGAAAACATAACAACACGGATAATTGCAGCCTAGCTGCCATTTCTAGAAGAAGCTGTTGGGATGGCCATATGGGGCTTAGAAGCGCTCAATCCAGTGCCTTGTCTTTGAACTCTTGTTCGAATTTTCCTATATATTTCAAAGGCTGACCTATTTTGGCTCAAGTTGGGCCAAAAACGGCCTGCTGTTTATTATGTTTATCAGTTACTTAGCTTGAGTATAAGTAGGTCAATAAGTTTTGAGCCATTTTTTGCATGAGTTTACGTTGCGGATTTTATTTACAACTCCGCAATGTTGTTGAATTTAGACGTATTTTGAAAATATTTCCTTTGTAATTTCAATGAATAAGGGTGAATTGCAAGTTTTTGCGACTATTCCCCTCACTTTGGCATACAAGTTGCTGTTGTATTGGTACGCAGCTGCAGACTGGTGTCTGAGGCTGTGGCCCATTCTCATCAAATGGGGTTCATTTATTTG
>NZ_LMCK01000045.1:0-5954 GCF_001623165.1 Pseudovibrio sp. WM33 | reverse complement strand
TATCGTGCCTTATAGGCAAAAGAGGCGACGTAGTTCATTAAAAGAAAGCCCGGGCAAGGCGTGTAGCTGATGCCGAAGACTCATTACTAACAAACAGCGCAGGTATTGCCTGCCGCCTTGCTCGTCCCGACTATCGGGAATTCTGGTTCAACACTGCATGAGAGGTCATGTGGTGCTATTGGTGCTTCTGCATTTCCAAAGCGTATCGCTGAAACTTGAGAAACGGTTTGAGTACAAAAATCCGCAATAGATGAAACCGCTTTATGTGGAAATACGCAGGAAATGCATCTAACGCAGACTTTGCAGGATGCCGCCTAATCGTTAGCTTGTCGTCCTGCAAAGAAGCGTGTCAGGCAAGGAGCACCACGGATGAAACCGACAAACTCAGTATTTACCGGAATAGAAACGACGGTATTTGAGCGCATGTCGCGTCTGGCTATGGAACATCAGGCCATCAATCTGGGGCAGGGCTTCCCGGATGTAGATGGCCCGCAGGATGTGAGACAGGTTGCTGCTGACACCTTGATGGAAGGGCCAAACCAATACCCGCCTATGTTGGGCGTTCCGGCCTTGCGACAGGCTGTGGCGGACAACAACAAGCGCTTCTATGATCTGGATGTAGATTGGCAGAGCGAAGTACTCGTCACCTCAGGCGCCACCGAAGCGCTGGCAGACAGCATCTGCGCGCTGGTTGAACCGGGCGATGAAGTCATCCTCATAGAGCCGCTTTACGATTGCTATCTCTCGCTGGTCAAACGGGCAGGCGCCACTCCGGTCTTCGTGCAGGTAACACCGCCAAACTGGGAGCTGCGCGAAGAGACACTGCGCAAGGCGTTCTCCAGCAAAACCAAAGCCATCTTGCTCAACAACCCAATGAACCCAAGCGCAAAGGTCTTCTCCACGGGGGAACTGCAACTCATTGCAGACCTGTGCCTGGAGTTTGATTGCTATGCGATTTGCGATGAAGTCTACGAGCACATTGTCTTTTCCAAGGACAAGCACAAGCCACTCATGACCCTTCCGGGGATGCGTGATCGCTGCATTCGCATCGGCTCTGCGGGGAAGACGTTTTCACTGACAGGCTGGAAAGTTGGCTACATCACAGCCGCCCCAAACCTGTTGGAGCCAATTGCCAAAGCGCACCAGTTCATCACCTTCACCACACCGCCAAACCTGCAACAAGCAGTCGCCTACGGCCTGAGCAAAGAAGATGACTACTACACCTCGTTGGAAGACGACCTGAGAGCAAAGCGTGACCTGATTTCCAAACCACTGGAAGACATGGGCTTTAAGGTGCTGCCGTGCGAAGGCACCTACTTTGTCACCTGCGACTTCTCCCCACTTGGCTTCACAGGCAATGACGTGGAGTTCTGCCAGAAAATGGTGGAACAAGCAGGCGTTGCCGCCGTTCCGATCTCAGCATTTTACGGCACCAAAGGCCCGCAAACCTTCGTCCGATTCTGTTTCTGCAAAAAGGATGAAGTCCTGCACGAAGCTCTGGGTCGGTTGCGCGTCTGGATGGGAGAACTAGCGGTTTCATAAGGGCTCGCACCAAACTGAAGACGCTGCTTCTCTGATAAGTAGTTCTGGCTTTCGGGAATACGCGTAAAAATAAAGACAAATTCGCAAAAGTAGCTCTGCGCTCAAAAATAGAGTATGCAGACGACAACAAACCGGAGCTGCTTGGTCAGGCAAGGACGACTGACAGCCTTCCGCAAGTAATCAATTAGCCTGTAATCCAACCCTTGGAAGTTTGAGTGAATGGATAATCCCGTACTCGTCGAAGTGACACGTGGCACCACTGTCGAGAGCCGTCACCGTGGTTCAATCGCTATTGTTGATGCCGATGGTAAGCTGGCATTCAGCGCAGGTGACGTGGAGCAGGGCATCTTTGCGCGCTCCGCAATCAAAGCTCTTCAGGCAATTCCAATGGTGGAATCCGGCGCGGCTGAAGCCCTCGATTTTGACGATGCTGAACTGGCTCTGGCCTGCGCCTCCCATAACGGCGAAGAGACCCATGCCAACTCCGCACGCATCATGCTCTTCAAAGCGGGCCTGACAGAAGAAGACCTGCTGTGTGGCCCGCAATGGCCAAAGCACATGGATGATTGCGTCGGCCTTGTGAAGACCGATGACAGCCCATGTCAGCTGCACAACAACTGCTCTGGCAAGCATGCCGGTTTCCTGGCCATGGCCAAGACTCTGGGTATTCCAACCGAAAACTACATCGATTTTGATCACCCTGTTCAGATGGAGATCCGCAACGTTCTGGAACAGATGAGCGGTGGTATCCTGGCACGTGATGTATGTGGCACAGATGGGTGTTCCATCCCGACCTACGCCATGGACCAGCAGAAAACAGCGCTGGCCTTTGCCCGCTTCGCAACAGGTGTTGGTCTTGACCCAGTCCGCGCCAGTGCAGCAGAAACACTCTATGAAGCGTGCGTCAACGAACCTTATATGGTCGCAGGTAAAAACCGCTTCTGCACCGAGATCATGGATATCTTCAAAGGTCGTGTCTTCGTGAAAGTTGGTGCAGAAGGCGTCTTCTGTGCAGCCCTGCCAGAACTAGGCTTCGGTGTAACGTTGAAATGTGAAGACGGTTCCGTACGCGGTGCAGAAGTGATGATGGCATCCACCATCAGATCGCTTCTGGATATTTCCGATGATGAGGAAAAAGGCCTGAACGCCTGGGAACACCAGCAACTGAAGAACCGTCGCGATGTTCTCGTCGGCGAAGTGCGCCCCGTTGCAGACTTCAAGCGTCTGTTGAACGCCATGTGATGATGGAGGGCAGGAAGTCCACTTCCTGCTGTCTCACCTAAGCTGCACTGACAAGATTGTCTGTCACGCGTATGGAGTGTGGCAGATCCTCCGTTGAAATCGCCAGATCCCCGCTCACCTGCTCATCCCACTTGAAGCCAGCGATATTCACGGGGCAGCCCGCAATGATATTCTGGGAAATGAGCGCACTTTGTCCTTCAGCTGCAAAGCTGACGGCAATGCCAACCGGGGCAGAGCGCACAGTGTTTTGAGCTGCAATCAAATTACGCATATACGGGCCCCAACCCAGATTAATGCCAATAACCCGCGCATCCTCGACAACATTGCCAGTCACACTGGTATCCGCCTCAACCGCAATACCAACCCCAAAACTCGGATTGTCCTTCGCATAAGGCCCAGCGCCAGTAATATCGCGCAATACATTGTTGGAGCACACGGCCAGACGACCACCCTCACGGAAGTTGGTGATGGAAATCCCGTTGGCGGCTGTCTCAATCAGGTTATTGCTGACAATAGCGCCCTGAAAACCAAACTCGACAAACAAAGCCACCTCGCCGGAACGATGGCAAGTATTACCAAGCACCTCAACATTTGACGCAGCATTGGCGCGGATTGCGGAAAACGTGCAGTCGCTCACCTTGTTGTTGGAGATGGTAACATTGTCCGCCCGAAACACATTGATGCCATTGCCATTTTGACCGGTTCCACCACTTTGCGCTTGAATGTTGGAGACTTGATTGCTGGAAATGATCGAACCATCATGCCCTTCAGACCACCGATGCACCAGAATACCGCCGTTTCCGCAGTCAGAAACGATATTCCGCTCAATCTGAAGCGCTCTAGCATTGTAGCTGAGAAGAGCAACATCTCCGATTGCGTGGATCTGGTTACCAATAACAGACCCTGAACATTGCTCCAGCACCAAACCAGCCTTGCTGCTCTTGGTTATCTCACAGGAACTGAGATCAAGCCGCTCACATTGAGAAAACCACAGCAGCGCCGAGACGTCGTCGGATAGTGACAGGCCGTTGCCATCAAAAACAAGTTCGCTCAGGCAAATACGATCACCCTGAATACCCTGCAGAAGAGGGCCACTTCCATTAAGCACCAGACGTGTATGTCCGGGCACGCCGCGTAAGCTCAGCCCACTGGGCAGAGAGAGGTTTGAACAGAAGAAATTGCCCGCACCAAGCTGAAGGATCTGCCCTTGCGCTGCGGTCTCATTCATTGCGGCTTGCTGCGCATCAGAGACATCTTGCTGCAAAGGAGGTGCAGGAAACTCCGCGATCACCGGTCTCAAAGGCGTTGCTGCCTGCGCGTCCTGAGCAGCCACAAGCGTTCCAGCTCCGGCAATGACACCAGCACCAAGCAGGGCACGTCGTGAAAGTCTCTCTTGATCCTCAGTCATCTTGTCCCCCAACGCTGGTTTAAATGCCGAACAAGCTCGCCAGCTTACTCGCTGCAGCCGTTGCAGGCAGATTGCCGGATTTCACCGCGCTTTCAACATCAGGCAGCGCCGCTTGAATATCCGGGTTTGCCTTCAATGCGGCCTGAAGCTTCTCGTTCAGCAAGCCCCACATCCATGCAAGCTGCTGTTCAGCACGTTTACTGTCCCAGTCACCGCTCGCCTGCATCCGTTCTTTGAAGATGCCGAGCTGCCCCCACACCTCATCAAGGCCCTCATTGGCAAGGCCGGAAACCGTCAGAACAGGGGGAGACCAGTGCTTGGAACGTGGCGCAAGAATATTGAGAGCTGCACGATACTCAGAGGCCGCAGACCGCGCCCGCAGCAGCCCGTCACCTTCTGCCTTGTTCACGGCAATAAGGTCGGCAATCTCAAGCACGCCCTTCTTGATCCCTTGCAGCTCATCACCAGCACCCGGCAACATCAGTACGAGGAAGAAATCAACCATCTGCGCAACTGTTGTCTCGGATTGCCCAATGCCAACCGTCTCCACCAGGATGACATCAAACCCAGCCGCCTCACAAAGCAACATGCTTTCGCGGGTCTTAGCCGCCACACCGCCAAGCGTGCCTGCAGAAGGGGAAGGGCGAATGAAGGCATTACGATCTATAGCCAACTGGGCCATACGAGTCTTATCACCCAAAATGGAACCGCCAGTCCGCGTAGAAGACGGATCAACAGCCAGCACGGCCACTTTGTGCCCGGCTGCTGTGAGATTGGAGCCAAAGGTGTCAATGGTGGTGGACTTGCCAACGCCCGGAACGCCCGTCACACCAATGCGGAATGCATTCCCGGTAGAGCCCATCACCTTGGTCAGCAGCGCTTCGGCCTGCTCCCGGTGTGCTGGCTTCTTGGATTCAACAAGCGTTATGCCGCGCGCAAGTGCTGCACGCTGCCCATTCAGCAACCGCTCGGCAAGATCATCAATGTTATCTCTGGAAGAAGCGAAGCGTGCATTCATTCAAATAAGTCCGGTCAGAAGAATCTCTTCTGCCAACCTTGAACAGATGACGCCCCTTTGCAAGTCAGCGACTTGGAGAAGTTGTGGGGCAGGGCAGAACCCTGCACCAGTTCTTCAGGAAGGATACGCGAAGAATAATGCGTTAGCGATAAGTGACAGCAGTACCAGTTGCAGTCACCATCAACATGGAACCGTTGCTGCCAACTGTTTCATAATCAATGTCGATGCCGATCACAGCATTTGCACCATAGCGCGATGCTTCCTCAGTCATCTCATGCAGCGCAATCTGACGGGCTTTCTTCAGTTCACCCTCGTAGGCGCCGGAACGACCACCGACAATATCGCGAATACCAGCGAACAGATCCTTAAAGACGTTCGCACCCAGAATTGCTTCACCGTGAACAATTCCTTTGTACTCGGAAATCTCTTTGCCATCGAGAGAGTTAGTGGTCGTAGTAAGCATATGTCATCCTCAAATCCGTGCCATGGCCCTCAGCCAGACACACATCAATCCGTTCAATCAAAACCAACAAGCCAAGATCGAAGTGCCCGAGCCCATAAATCAAATGAGCGCTTACCTCATGTAGGAAAGGATCTGGAAAATGCCAGAGGCAACTAACTTAGTCAGATGCGTGAATTTTCTTTTTGCCTGCTTAACTCACGTCTCATCTCGGCCAATTCAACGTGAAGCGCGTCAAGCTTAGCTGATCAGCCCCACTTGAGTGGTCCGGTTTGAAAGTTAGT
>NZ_LMCK01000044.1:0-3601 GCF_001623165.1 Pseudovibrio sp. WM33 | reverse complement strand
CCTTATTATAGGGGCGGACCACTTAAATGGGGGAGGCTCAGTTGGAGTTCTGCAACTGCTGGAAACATCTTGCATACCAATGTCATTTGGTATACGACCGCATACAACAAACTTGGACCGGTTTACCAGAGATGGTTGTGACATAGAGTTCAGGATACACCAAACATAAATCGTCTAACACAAATGCGTCGGAATAATCATGAGCTTGTACACTGACTACTTGAATGAGATTGACACTCGAAAAGCCGAGGGTTTGAACCCCAAGCCGATTGAAGATGGCGCACTTGTGAATGAGATCATTTCGCAGATTAAAGATCTCAAAAACGAACACAGAGACGGTTCCCTTAAATTCTTTATCTACAACACCTTGCCAGGCACAACCAGCGCAGCTGGTGAAAAGGCGAAGTTTTTGAAAGAGATCATTCTTGGCGACTCTGTTGTTGAGGAAATTTCTCAGTCCTTCGCTTTTGAACTGCTGTCTCACATGAAGGGCGGCCCGTCTGTTGAGGTTCTTCTTGATCTGGCACTTGGCGATGATGCGTCTGTTGCGCAACAAGCTGCCGATGTCCTTAAAACCCAGGTGTTTCTGTATGAGGCAGACACCGAGCGTTTGAAGGCAGCTTTTACAGCAGGTAATGCGATTGCAAAAGATATTCTGGAAAGCTACGCGAAGGCTGAGTTCTTCACCAAGCTTCCTGAAGTAGAAGAAGAAATCAAGGTCGTTACCTATATTGCTGGTGAAGGCGATATCTCCACCGACTTGCTCTCTCCTGGTAATCAGGCGCACTCTCGCTCAGACCGTGAACTGCACGGCAAGTGCATGATCTCTGAAGAAGGTCAGGCGAAAATTCAGGAGCTGCAGAAAGCTCATCCTGATGCACGCGTGATGCTGATTGCTGAGAAGGGCACCATGGGTGTTGGTTCCTCCCGCATGTCCGGCGTAAACAACGTTGCGCTGTGGACCGGTAAGCAGGCAAGCCCATACGTTCCTTTCGTGAACATTGCTCCGATTGTTGCGGGCACCAACGGCATTTCTCCGATCTTCCTGACCACTGTTGGTGTAACCGGTGGCATCGGCCTTGACCTGAAAAACTGGGTCAAAAAGCAAGATGCCAATGGCAACACCGTTCTGGATGAAAATGGTGACCCAGTCCTTGAGCAGACCTACTCAGTTGAGACTGGCAAGGTGCTCACCATCAACTCCAAAACTAAGAAGCTTTATGATGATGATAAAGAGCTGGTTGATGTTTCTTCCGCTTTCACGCCTCAAAAAGTTGAGTTTATGAAAGCAGGCGGCTCCTACGCTGTTGTGTTTGGTAAAAAGCTGCAGACGTTTGCATCAGAGACACTCGGCGTTGACCTGAAGTCCGCTTTCGCAGTATCCAAAGAAATCTCTCACGAAGGTCAGGGCCTGACTGCTGTTGAGAAGATCTTCAACCGCAATGCAGTTGGTACTACTCCGGGAGCAATCCTGCATGGAGGTTCCGATGTTCGCGTAAAGGTGAACATCGTTGGTTCTCAGGACACCACTGGTCTGATGACCTCTCAGGAGCTGGAGTCCATGGCGGCAACCGTCATTTCTCCAACTGTTGATGGTGCTTACCAGTCTGGCTGTCACACCGCTTCTGTTTGGGATCTGAAGGCGCAGGCCAACATTCCTAAACTCATGAAGTTCATGAACAAGTTTGGCCTGATCACTGCACGCGATCCCAAAGGCGTCTATCACGCCATGACAGACGTGATCCACAAGGTGCTGAATGACATCACCGTGGATGACTGGGACATCACCATTGGCGGCGACAGTCACACTCGTATGTCCAAAGGCGTGGCATTCGGTGCAGACTCCGGTACCGTTGCTCTTGCTCTGGCAACTGGTGAAGCCACCATGCCGATTCCAGAGTCAGTAAAAGTGACCTTCAAAGGCACTATGGCTGATCACATGGACTTCCGCGATGTCGTACATGCAACACAGGCGCAGATGCTCAAACAGCATGGCGACAACGTGTTCCAGGGCCGCATCATCGAAGTGCACATCGGCACACTGCTGGCAGACCAGGCCTTCACATTCACTGACTGGACTGCAGAAATGAAGGCAAAAGCCTCCATCTGTATCTCCAACGATGAAACTCTGATCGGCTCTCTTGAGCTGGCCAAGAGCCGCATTCAGATCATGATCGACAAAGGCATGGACAATGATGCCAAGGTTCTGGCAGGTCTGATCGCGAAAGCGGATAAGCGTATTGCTGAGATCAAATCTGGTGAGAAGTCTGCTTTGACCCCGGATGACAATGCCAAGTACTTCGCTGAGGTTGTTGTTGATCTGGACCAGATCGTTGAGCCAATGATCGCTGACCCTGACGTGAACAACAATGACGTTTCCAAGCGTTACACCCACGACACCATCCGTCCTGTTTCCTACTACGGTGGTGACAAGAAGGTTGATCTGGGCTTTGTTGGCTCCTGCATGGTGCACAAAGGCGACATGAAGATTGTTGCTCAGATGCTCAAGAATCTTGAGAAAGACGGCGGTAAGGTCGAGTTCAATGCTCCGCTTGTTGTTGCAGCTCCCACTTACAACATTATTGATGAGCTGAAGGCAGAAGGCGACTGGGAGATCTTGCAGAAGTACTCCGGTTTCGAATTCGACGATCTGATGCCAAAAGCAAAAGCACGTACCGAATACGAAAACATTATGTACCTGGAGCGCCCTGGCTGTAACCTTTGCATGGGTAACCAGGAGAAGGCTGCTAAGGGTGATACCGTTCTGGCAACCTCTACCCGCCTGTTCCAGGGCCGTGTGGTAGAAGATTCCTCTGAGAAAAAGGGTGAATCCCTGCTGGCGTCCACTCCGGTTGTTGTTCTTTCCGCAATCCTCGGCAGAACTCCAAACATGGATGAATACAAAGCAGCAGTGGAAGGCATCGACCTCACCAAGTTCGCCCCACCACTCCAGAAGCCTGCTGCTGCGAAGTCAGTTCACTTCTAGGGTCTAATCGCAGGATTCCGGTCTTAGACTTATCAGCTGGCAAACAGCACTAAACTCCATTAGAATGGACGGTATGTAACAACACCGTCCATTGCTCGGGTTTGTGCGATATATTGAAATAAAACTAAAACCCATATATCTACTTACCGCTTATTTTTCTTCGGTCGAAAGGCAACATTGAAGACCTTGCTGACAAACTTGAAGTGTTGATTGATGATGCGAAGTTACGAGATCGCTTAGGTGAAGCTGGACGTAAATGGGTTTTTGAAAATCGGACTTGGGATAAAGTCGCGAGAGATGCAGCAAAAAAAATAAACGAATTATGCTAATGAGACTATAGTATAAATATACATTTAGTTATTCTTAGAGTGTAATATTAACACTGATTTAATACCGCTTAAATTTCAAGATCTCATCTTAAGATTTAAGCGGTATTAAAAATGTGTTAAGCTGAAAAATAACTTAACACTCCAGAACAGCCCCATTTGAGTGGTCCAGATTGAAAGTTAGTGTATCACTGGCCTTTGGTCTATCGGTACGATAGCCCCTGTCGCAGGTGGGCGGTAGCCCAGAGCACTGTGGGGTTGTTTGGTGTTGTAGTGGTTCTTCCATCTC
>NZ_LMCK01000043.1:2515-3661 GCF_001623165.1 Pseudovibrio sp. WM33 | reverse complement strand
ACTAACTTTCAAACCGGACCACTCAAGTGGGGCTGATCATGCTTACTTATGTTCTCTGGAACTCGTGAAGAATATTAGTGAAACTGAGCCCGTAATATTCAACGTTATTAAAAGTCGGGAATGAGAAGCCAGAGATATCTTGGTTTTCACTGGTGTGATCCTGCAGAAAATATCTGCAGACTGGGGCTTTCCACCTTTTCTAATCCGCCTGAAACAAGGGGGTATAGCTGACAATAACTAAGGGAAGCTGGTCCGGGTCTTTGGCGTTACATATGAAAAAGACAAAATAAAAACCCCGCCTCATAAAGAGACGGGGCTTTTTGAGTGTGCGAACGCCACATGAACATGTGCCCGTGTGGGGCCTATTATTGTTATTGTTCGTTCTTATTGTTTTTATTTGGCTCTAAATGGCTTCACCCATGGCAAAGCCGCTTAGATTAGTCGCTCGCAGGAAAGTTTTTCTGCACATTGTCCAGATCGAGGACGGTTGGCAGAGAGGCCTCGTTGCCGAGGAACTGAATGGCATGTGCGGAAGCCGCACGAGCCAGTTTGAAATGGTCTTCCCAAGTCCCCTGAGGGTCTGCCAGGTAGCCGTAAACATAGGCGCCGTGGAAGGTATCACCCGCACCGTTGGTGTCGATGACGCGTTCTTTTGGCACTTTCAGAGCTGGCAAACGCTTGATCGGGCACTTGTCTTCGTACCACAGCAGGCCTTTTTCGCCCTGAGTGACACCACCGACCTTCACGCCTTTGGCACGCAGGTATTCCAGTGTGTCTTCCGGGGATTTTTCCAGCTGCTCACAGAACAACTCAGAAACGATCGCTACATCAATGTAGTCGAGCAGCTCCTCGGTGTTCTCACGAACGGCACCGCCATCCAGAGACGTCAGGATGCCATGCTTGCGGCACATCTTTGCATAATGCAGAGCAGCGTGTGGGATGTGACCGTCTACATGCAGCGCCTGACAACCAGCGAGGTTGAGTTCAGGAACCGGATGCAGGAAGTCGTTGTCACGGCAACGCACGATGGCACGCTTGCCATCCTTTGGCATGATGAAGGAGAGGGAACTTTCCTTCACTTTAGCGCCGTGGATCGGAATGGAATACTTGGCCGCCATGTCGCGGAACATGCGAGACAGCCAGTCG
>NZ_LMCK01000043.1:0-2505 GCF_001623165.1 Pseudovibrio sp. WM33 | reverse complement strand
TGGAGCACAGCAGGTCAGGTGAGATGCCCAGCTTTGCGCAGACGAAAGCCGCGGTGACAGCGTTGCCACCAAAGCTGACGGCGTAATCCTGAGCAATTGCCTTCTCATCACCTTCCGGCATGGTCTCTGACAAAAAGGTCACGTCAATATAGGACTGGCCAATAAATAGCGCTTTCATCCTGTACTCCATTAAAGTCCAGGCCACACCCCCAACGTGTGGCCTGTGAGGTCATTCTTACTGCGCCAGGGATTTACCAGTGCTGCGAAGGTCTTCAAAGGCTTCTGTCAAACGAGTGACGATTCCTTTTTCACCTTCACGCAGCAACTTGCGCGGATCGTAGACCTTCTTATAAGGGACACCGGTCTCTGGGTCGATCTGGTGTTTGAACGCATTTGGCGTTTCGAACACATAAGCGCCCGCCTGTTCGGAGAATGCGAACTGGGTGTCGGTGTCGATGTTCATTTTGAACACGCCGTAGCCCAGGCTTTCTGCGATTTTTGCTTTTTCAGAGCCGGAACCACCGTGGAACACGAGTGGCAGTGGGTTTTCACCCAGACCGTGGGTTTCGCGAACCAGTTTCTGGCTTTCACGAAGAATCTCAGGGCGCAGCTTCACGTTGCCTGGCTTGTACACGCCGTGCACGTTGCCGAAGGATGCTGCCACAGAGAAGTGGCCCAGTGGGTCGAGGCGGTTGTACGCTTCCAGTACGTCTTCTGGCTGGGTGTACAGTTTCGGATTGTCAGATCCGATGTCGTCGTCGGAACCAACGCCGTCTTCTTCACCACCGGTGCAGCCGAGTTCAATCTCAAGGCTCATCTGCAGTGGAGCCATGCGTTTCAGCAGGCGTTCACTTTCCGACAGGTTGTCTTCCAGAGTTTCCTCAGAAAGGTCCAGCATGTGAGACGTGAAGAGTGGACGACCATTTGCACGGAAGTAGTCTTCACCGTGCGAGATAAGAGCTTCCAGCCAAGGCACCAGCTTACGGTTTGCGTGGTCTGTGTGGAGCACAACGCAAACACCGTAGTGTTTTGCCAGCAGGTGCACGTGTTGGGCTGCGGAAACCGCGCCAAGAACACGGGCCTGGAAGCTATCCGGCATGGCTGCTCCAGCATAGAACTGTGCGCCGCCGTTTGAGAGCTGTACGATTACGTCGGATTTGTTGGCTGCTGCAGCTTCGAGCACTGCGTTGATTGAGTTGGAGCCAACTACGTTTACTGCTGGAAGAGCGTACTGCCCTTCGCGTGCTGCCTGAATGAGGGTTTTGTATTCTTCGCCAAAAATGACGCCTGGACGCAGCTTCGTCACCTTAAAGGTCTCCCGATCGCATGTTGAGTGAGTAAAAAGCGAAGCCCGGGAGGAGGGAATGCTGTCTATAACAGCAGGGAACGGACTTCGCTTTTACTCATGTGGTTCGGTTGTTACGCACCAGCTAAAAGGGGGTATAGCTGGCAGTAAGGCCCCGAATTAGGCTTGCCGAGGGTGGCGGCAAACCTTGCAGGTGAAAAACTTTTCACCGGGTGCAAAAAGATTTGAAGGGAAAGTGCATCGAAATGCGTTGGAATGAAATAAGTAGGAATACGTAGTTGATGCAATCGCACGAAAGCGTGGTTTGACCACGTTATAACGATTTAAAATTCCCTCAAATGACAAATCACAAACTAACTGAGGGGAACGTGCGGGTTAGTTGCAATATTATTTGTACCAAAGCGCTTTGGCGAGACATATATCAGTATTACCTCGAGTAATAGGTATTGAACCCCATGACAGATTGTCGCCGAATATTGTGCGCTTAAGGGGAAAACCCGGGTGATTTTTAGGTTTTGCAGGCATTTTGCCGGGACACTACAGAAAAACCACCCGAATTGACGATTAGGTCAACTTGATGAGACGCTTACTTTATTCGTTTAAACGACTCGTATTCTCCGCGTGTTTGCAGTGATAAAGTAACAGGGCTGTTAGTTCTGTTACGCCAGAACCAACCATGGTTGCCATCAAATGCTGCCGTGATCTGTCCTTCATCCTGCGGCACGCCGCGTCCTTTCACATAGGAGATGGAGCGACCACCCCCGTCACCGTGTGTGTCGAAGTTCAATGTGCCTCCGTTTGCTGTCCAGCGAAACGCTGCACTCTTGCCGGCCTTCATCACCAGCTTCACCTCAACACCCTGACCGGGATCAAGTTGAATGGTGGTCTGATCGCTTTTGATGGCAGGTGTCGGGGCAACAGGTTGAGCCGCGGGTACTGCAGCAACAGTTTTCGCTGGTGCTACGGCTTTTGTGTCAACTCGGCGGGAGGTGGCAGTCACACGCTCGCGCAACTGCTGTTTCAGCATCACCTCAGCCAGTTTACGTTCAATCTCGTCAACGCGGTTGGTCAGTTCGGGAGAAACCGCTGCCACTGGTTGGGTGGAGGTTGTCGATGCAGGAGTTGCAGTTGCAGCCGCATCGGCAGCACTTTCCTCTGCCAGCTGTCAATGAGCGTTCAAAATTGATCCGGCATCATCA
>NZ_LMCK01000042.1:0-10623 GCF_001623165.1 Pseudovibrio sp. WM33 | reverse complement strand
GAAATGGTCCTGCGCTGTCATATTGCAGCCTTTGAAGCCTTCAGCGGTGCCACACTGGAGGTGCTGTATGATCGCATGAAGACAGCCGTACTGGGAGAGGATCCAGATGGCACTGTTCGCTTTAATCCATCTCTTGTCGCTCTTTTGGATCATTATGGCGCTCAGCCGGATGCTTGCCAGCCATACCGGGCAAAAACCAAAGGCAAGGTTGAGCGCCCATTTCGCTACATCCGTCAGGATTTCTTTCTTGCTCGCACATTCCGCGATCTGGATGATCTCAATGCCCAGTTCACCAAATGGTGTGAGGGCTTTGCCAATGCCCGCGTTCATGCCACCACCAATCGTGTCGTGCAGGAGGCTTTCAGTGAGGAACAGCCTGCTCTGATCCCTTTGCCAGCACACCCTTATGATGCTGTTTTGCTGGTGGAACGATGCGTGACACATGAAGGCATGGTCTCAGTTGCAGGGAACCTTTATTCAGTGCCGGATACCGTCAAGAAGCGCAAGGTTGAAGTCCAGCATCACCCTCAAGAGGTTCGCATCTATGAAGAGGGTCAACTTGTTGCCACCCACCTGGTATTGGAAGGCAAGAACCAGCGCCAGGTTGACCCACGTCATCGTAAAGCCCTTCCACGGACAACACAGCGCCGCCGTGGCGGGAAAGAGCCAGCCAAACACAGCGGTGTAAGTCAACGCCCACTGGAGTTCTATGAAGCCGTAGGCCAGCGACTTGCCAGGACGGGAGGCAAGCTATGAGTTCTCTTAGTAAACGTATTCAGTCTTCACTGGTGGGCTTGAAAATGCCTCGGACATTGGAGGTACTCGACCACACGCTCAGCCAGCTGGAACAAGGCGAACTCACAGCACTGGAGGCTTTAGACAGCCTGCTCAATGAAGAGTATTCAACGTGCGAAGGCCGCCGCATTGGTGTCGCTCTGACAACAGCCCGTCTTACACCCATCAAAACACTGGAAAGCTTTGACTTCACATTCCAGCCCTCACTGGACCGGGAGCGCATCATGGCTCTGGCGGAGCTGGAGTTTATCAGCCGCAATGAAGTGCTTCACTTTCTGGGACCTCCTGGAACCGGGAAGAGCCACCTGGCAACGGCTTTGGGAGTTGCTGCCGTTAAAGCGGGAAAGCGCGTCTATCGCATCGCCTTAGCTGACCTGATTGAAGCCTTGGCAAAAGCTGAAAGAGAAGGCCGGTTGACGGAGAAACTGCGTTTCTTTGCACGAACCTCTCTGTTGATCGTCGATGAGATTGGCTATCTGCCAATCACCACAGGAGGGGCAAACCTGTTCTTCCAACTCGTCAATGCCCGTTATGAAAAAGGCTCGATGATCCTCACGTCAAACCGTGGCTTTGCAGAATGGGGAGAGATCTTTGGCGATCGTGTTGTTGCAACCACTCTTCTCGACAGACTGTTACATCATGCCGTTGTCATTCACATCGAAGGCGCAAGCTACCGCTTGCGCGGTCACACCGACCTTATTCCAGAGCATATAAGAGCCAACGCATCAATAACTCCTCCACCACCACCCAAACGTCGCGGAAGACCACCTAAAAAGGAGAACTAGACCTAAAAAAAGGCTGGTCACCAAACCTCAAACTGGGGAAATTTGACCCTGCATTGACAGCATCAAAGACTTTTTCGGGAGAAGCTTTGAAGTCCCGTGTGATGCGCAGTGTGGTTTCTTCCTGTGTCATGCTATCGGCTACTGTCATTGTCTTCCCCTTGCTGATTATCGAGTAACGTTTCCAATCGGTCGAAACTGGTGTTCCAGAAGGCTCGGTAACGCTCTATCCATTGATGCAGGTCTGCAAAACGTTCTTTCTTCAATGCACACACCCTCCATTGCTTTTCGACGCGTCGTTCGATGAGGCCAGCGCTTTCGAGCAGCTTAAGATGCCGGGAGATCGCCGGAGCAGACACCTTGAAGGGTTCAGCCAGTTGCCCGACTGGCAAGTCTCCTTCATTGAGAAGTCGCTCGACAATGGCAAACCTCGTCGGGTCGGCCAAAGCTCCAAAAACTTCCGGCAAGTTGGTTTGTGTATTCATTTCACCATCTCTTTAATTAGCGTAATCGTTAATTGATCAATTGAAGTGCGTCAACCTTTGTTCTTGATTCATTTTCCGCGGATTTGCGTGTGGTAGAGAGAGAAAGGGGGCTACAGGAGCTCTTGGCGAAGAAAGTTGCTCACAGGCTGAGTAATTTACAAATATATCTAAGCGTCATTTTGGCAATAAACAGCAACAATTAATGCGCAAAAAATAGATTGCCAAACGCTGTAATTTCTTCAACATTCAGAAGCAGAAACTCAAAGAAAACCAAGAGGAACTGCGATAGGTGGCAATCTATTCCTTGGTGTTTGGGCATGAGTTTCAGCACCTTCCCTCAAAATCAAATGATGTGTCGCCCGCTGGCCAATTTCCGCGGGCACTACGGCACACTTCCGGAATTCGCAGGCCAGTTATGAGTGAGATGGTTTCGCAGGCCCCAGCTCAGGGGAACGTTAAATTTGGCATCCTCTGGATGGTAGCAGCCATGTTTATGTTCGTGATTGTTGACAGTGTAGGCAAGTATTTGTCTCTGTCATATCCAGTGCTGCAGGTGGTCTGGGGGCGGATGTTTTTCCATCTGCTGTTCATACTGGTCTTCTTGGCGCCTCGCGTAAAAACAATGATCGCCCCCAACAACGGGTCAGTGGTTTATCTGCGTGCAATTCTTGTTTTGGTTATGACAATCGGCTCGGTTGCAGCTGCTCAACTGATCCCCGTCGCAACGCTCCACGCTATAGCGCTGCTCTCTCCTATGATGGTGACGGCTATGTCTGTTCCAATTCTGGGCGAGCAGGTTGGAATGCGGCGTTGGGTTTCCATCCTCGTGGCGTTCATTGGAGCTCTGTTGATTGTGAAGCCAGGTGCTGGTGTTCTTGATCTTGGTGCGCTGATCGCTGTGGCAACAATTGTGGTTTATTCTGCAGGTCATATCGTGGCGCGGTACGCGAGCAAGTTTGATAATCCGTCCACTGTGCTGTTTCATACTGCTCTGCTGGCATTGATTGGGGCGGTTTCTGGTTTTGGGCATTACGCCATTGTGAAGGCGTTTTTCTTTGGGGAGGCTTCAACCATCGCGCCCTTCAGTTACAGCAGCCTCATTTGGGCGATGCTGATTGGCTTGATGTTCTTTGGCGAGTTTCCTGATGGACTGACACTTGTTGGTGCCGCCGTCATCTTTGGATCGGCCATTTATATGTGGCACCGGGAAAAAGTCTTGGGACGAGCTGCATAGATCAACCATCTGCTTTTGCATAATGCTTTGATTGTTAAAACTCTCTGCTTTAAAACTGGGGGATCACTGCGAGGGGGAACATTATGCATGTGAAAATACTTGGTTGTGGCGATGCGTACGATCCGCAAAAAACGAACTCATCTTTGTTGATCTCAGAAGGTGAGTTCAAGCTGCTCATCGATTGCGGTCCAACCGTGCCCCAGGCATTGTTTGCAAATGGTATGACGGCTGAAGACATCAGCTGCATTTACATCTCGCATTGCCATCCTGATCACTGCCTTGGTTTAACAACGCTGCTCAATTACATGAAGTCGTTCAAGCGTTCGAAGCCGTTGACCATCTTTCGTCAGGCCTCTCAGCATCAGGCTTTGTATCGCCTCATGGAGTTTGCATACTGGCCGGAAAAAGACCTCGGCTTTGACCTTCACTGGCAAGATTCCGAGGATTTGGCAGTGGTCGGTCCATGGAATGCAATGACCGCTGCGAGCAATCACTCAGTGCCAAACCGTAGCCTGCAGCTGAAGGGGGAAGCTGTAACGCTGTTTTACTCAGGCGATGGCCTGTTGTCTCCAGAAGGTGAACAACTTGCTGCGCAGGCAGATCTCGCCTTTATCGAGTGCGAGTACATGACTGCAGCAAACGGGCATGGGTCTTGGGTAGATGTAAAAGACTTGCCGCGAAAAGCAGGAAGTTGCTGGGTGCTGTACCACATTGATGATGCGTCCAGGCCTGCTGTAGCTAAAGCCATTAAGGATTACGCTGAGTTTTCTCTGGGTGAAGATGGTCGTGAGTTCGAGCTCTCGAGGCTGAAGGCTTAGGCGACTGCCTGAGCCTTTCCAAGCCAGTCAGCTGCAAAGATTTTTGCCGTCAGTGGCTTGGCGAAATGATAGCCTTGTGCATAGCAGCATTTGATATCTTTGAGCAGATCAACTTGCGTCAGGTTCTCTACGCCTTCTGCAATAACCTTCAGGTCGAGCAGGCTGGCCATCGCGGTGATCGCTTCAACAATATCGCGTGTGGCCTGATCTGCTTCCATTTTCTGCACAAAGCTATGGTCAATCTTGAGCTTGCCCAGCTTTTGCGTGCGCAGTTGCCAAAGCGCAGAGTGGCCGGTGCCAAAGTCATCAATAGCGATGATCATGCCTGCATTGGCAAGCGCATCCAGGTTGGCTTGAGTATCGCCTGCTTCATTGATGAATGCGGATTCACTCAGCTCGATCTCGTAGATTTCTGGCGGGACTTCAAGGCTCTGCAGTAGAGCGAGGATTTCAACCACACGATTTGGCTTTGCCAGCTCTCGCTCTGAAAGGTTGATCGCGATGCGGCCAGAAAACTCGAACCCTTCAGCAACCCACCGACGGTATTGGCAGGCTGTCTCGCGGAAGAGCCAATCTGAGATATCGTCGATCATGTTCTGACATTCGGCAATTGGAATGAACTCAGAAGGGGAGATCGGACCAAGGTCTGGGTCTTCCCAACGCATCAAAGCTTCAACGCCGTAAAGCTTGTCGTTTTTCAACTCTACAATTGGCTGATACTTGAGGCGCAGGTTACCTTCCTCAATCGCAGTTGTGAGCTTCTCGGAAATCAGCACCTTGCGTACGACGGCTTCTTCCATCTGGCAGGTGTAGAAGCTGAAGCCGAGATTGTTGTATTTGGAATGGTACATGGCAATGTCGGCTTGCTTGAGCATGGTGCCGCTGGAGGCACCTGCCAGCTGGCTTACAGCCACGCCGATACTTGCAGATAAAATTGGAGATTGCTCGCCTAAATCAATTGGAGCGACCATTGCTGTTTCCAGACGATGAACAGTCATTTCCGCTTCTGCGTTGGACGTATCTCGCAGCAGAATAACAAACTCGTCGCCGCCAAGACGGGAGAGCAGGGCATTCTCCGGCAATACGCTTTCAAAGCGCTTTGCAGCTTGCACGAGGAACTGATCGCCAGCGTCATGCCCCAGTGTATCATTGATCTCTTTAAAGCGATCCAGATCCATATAAATGACAGCGCATTGATTTGAACTATCTTTGGTTGTCGCGACAGCTCTTTCCAATTCTTGCAGAAAATGTGCGCGGTTTGGCAGTCCAGTCAGAGCATCCGTGTAAGCGAGCTTGGAAAGTTCCTCTTCGCTTTCTTTTTTGGCCGTGATGTCTTTTTTGATTGCAAGGTAGTACTTCTTGTTTGCGTTGCCGCCTTGCCACTCAACCGGAGAAATCTTGGAATGCTCAACGTATTCGGAGCCATCCTTGCGACGGTTTATGAACTCACCTTCCCACGGCTTGCCATCACCCAAAGTGGTCCAGAGATGATCAGAGGTTTCTGGAGGCGTTTTGCCGGAGCGCAGAAAGTCCAGATTACGGCCAACAGCGTATTCTGCTGAGTATCCGGTTGCTTTTTCAAACTGAGAATTCACATAGACAATTGTACCTTCATGATCTGCAACCATGATGGTTTCAGAACATTGCTCTACTGCAACTGACAGAAGCTCAGGAGGTACAGACACAAGATCCTCGGCTAGACTCGAAATAAAATTGCATGCACTGAATAATTAAACTCAAAGATAATCGCAATGCTTCACTGCAGATAATTAAGGGAAAGATTTAGTTCTAATTATTATCCATATGTTTCACAGAGTATACAAGGGTAGATTGTAGATCAAAAAAGGAGAGCATTTGCTCTCCTTTTTTGATTATGCGTCCTGCAGCTGCGCAGATATCGGGATATCCCGACGCCCACAAGCCGTGCTGCTTTCAACGGCGAGGTCAAGCACTTGCTGAAGATTCGCTGCATGGCGGAAGGTTGGGTGGCCATTCACACCAGATTGCACGGCCTCCGCAAACTTGCGGTAGTTGTTTGGCGTTGGTGTGAGCTCAATCTGCTTCCATTCGGCTCTCTCAAGGTTTGGACCGGAACAAACGAACAGTTCACCCAGACCACCTGTGTTGGTGACCTTGATGCCGCCTTTTGTGCCGTGAACCTGAAGATGCAGGTCGTTCATATGGCCAGAGGCCAAACGGCTGGCATGAACAACACCGACTGCGCCTGATGTGGTTTCGGCCATCATGGTGAAGCTGTCATTGGCATCCAGCTTGTACTCTCCAATCTGATTGCCCGGTGCTTTATCAAAGGTCTTCAGGTGACAAGAGATAGACTGGTACGGAGCGCCAATCGCAAACCCGGCAAAGTCGAGAATGTGAATGCCAACGTCTCCCAAAACACCCAATGACCCGTGCGCTTCAGATAGGCGCCAAAGCCATTTCTCTTCCTTGTCCCAATGCCCCCATGCAGGCTGTGTCAGCCAACTTTGGAGGTAAGAGGCCTCGAAATGGCGGATTTCCCCAATTTCACCAGCTGCAATCAGTTCATGAGCTTTTTGCAACGCGGACACGTCGCGATAAGACAGGTTGACCATGTTGATCAGGCCGGCCTTTTCGGCTGCAGTCGCCATTTCGTCAGCATCGGCAAAATTGCTCGCCAATGGCTTTTCGCAGAAGACGGGCTTGCCACCTGCAAGAAGCGGCATTGTGGTTGGGTGATGGACAGCATCAGGCGTGACGTTTGCCACGGCATCAAACTCGCCCCACGCAAGAGCGTCTTCCAATGAGGTGAAGCGTTTAGGGATGTTATGTTCATCGCAGAAGGCAGTCAGGCGTTCTTCATTGCGATCAACACCGCCAACGATCTCAACACCGTCAATTTCACCAAACTTGTTGGCATGGCTATTTGCCATGCCTCCGGTTCCTACAATAACGAGACGCATCAACGATACCCTTCCTCACCTGCTTCATGAAGGCGTGGCCCGCGTTCTTCAATTTTCTCTGGTGCTTCATCTACTGGCACATTCGGCGCCGCATTCGGGTCTGCCACACGTGGTTGCGGGTTGTATGCCCACTTTACGCCGTTGGCGATAACGCGCTGTACGGTTTCGTTGTGGTATGTCGGGTATGTCTCATGGCCTGGGCGGAAATAGAAAATGTTGCCCGCGCCGCGCTTGTAAGTCAGACCGGAACGGAAGACTTCGCCGCCCTGGAACCAGCTGATGAAGACGGTTTCAAGAGGCTCCGGCACACCAAATGGCTCGCCATACATTTCTTCGTTTTCAAGCTCAAAGCTGTCTGGAATGCCAGCAGTGATTGGGTGGTTGCGGGATGTAACCCAAAGACGCTCACGCTCGCCAGCTTCGCGCCATGTCAGGTTACAAGGTGCACCCATCAGGCGCTTGAACGGTTTAGCAAAGTGCGCAGAGTGTAGGAAGATCATGCCCATGCCAGACCAAACACGTTCACATACACGTTCAACGATTTCGTCGGAAACGTCCCCGTGCGCTGCATGGCCCCACCAGATCAGAACATCTGTGTCTGCAAGACGTTCTTCGGTCAGGCCGTGCTCTGGATCTTGCAAAGTTGCGGAGGTTGCAGAAATTTCTGGATCATTGTTCAAAGCAGCAGCAATGTGATTGTGCATCCCATCAGGATAGATGCCGGCAACAACTTTGTTCTTTTGCTCGTGGACGTTTTCGCCCCAGACAATGGTCTTAATCATTGGCGTATTCCGATAGATGTGGAGTGTCTTGCCTGAGGGCCAGACAAAACGGAGATATGGAAAGGGCCTTCCCCATTGCGAGAAAGACTGCGGACTTGTTCATTTTTGTAGGTGCGATGCTATCGCGTCTTGGGACCGCAGAACGCGGTTGACTTCAACTCTGCTTCAACCTTGGTATGAAATGCCAATGAAATATCAAGAAATTCACCGAAACATTTGTTGCAGTGCAACCGATTTACTGCGAACTGTAGAATCCGTCTAAGTAACGCGAAGTTCTCAGTCGAATTCTACAATTAGTCACCCCATTTTCTAGCAGGTTTTACGGACTAGGAGACCAGTAAGGCTTCGTTAAAGGCCAGTGCCAACGTTTCTCCCGCGACAGTTTTTTGTTTCGCCACATAGAGTTGTAGGGTCTGATCAAAAGTAGATCCCCCAAATGGCGTCTTACAAAGCACAGTCAGATCACCTCCCTGATGGCTGGTGATTTGGGCCTGAGTGGGCTTGTTATCTTCCCAGATAAGATCGACCTCAAAACCACCACGGGCACGCAGACCGCGAACTTCTCCTTTTGGCCAAGCGCTTGGCAAAGCAGGCAAGAGCTCGATGCCGTTGTGGGTCGTGTTCATCAGCATCTCGGAAACGCCGCGTGTGTAACCAAAGTTGCCGTCGATCTGAAATGGCGGATGCGCGATCATGAGGTTACCATAAAGGCCGCCGTCTTCACTCTTCGGCGCTTCATTCTCCACGCGGTTGAACATGTTATGGATGATCTTGTATGCATGGTCTCCGTCACCAACACGGGCCCAGAGGCAAATCTTCCACCCCATGCTCCACCCGGTTGCCAGATCTCCGCGGATCTCAAGAGAGCGTACGGAAGCTCTCAGCAATTCTGGTGTGTCTTTGCCGATCTGATCACAAGGGAACAAGCCATAGAGGTGAGACAAGTGGCGATGCGTTGGCATGAACTCCTTGAAATCCTGAGACCATTCCTGCACCTGTCCTTGTGCTCCGATCTGGTAAGGCAACAACCGTGCAGCCTTCGTCTCTAATGTCTCTGCAAGAACGTCATCAAGTCCCAGTAGTCGGGCTGCAGCGGCGGTGTTGGTGAAGGTCTCCCGAATAATGGCGCAGTCCATGGTGCTGCCCTGATCGACGGTGATGACATGGCCATCCTCGTCCAGATACCGGTTTTCCGGACTGGTGCTGACTTTTGGTACCAGATAACCCTCCTTGTTCTCACAGAGCCACCATTCGTAGAATGCCGTTGCAGATTTCATCAGAGGGTAAGCGCGGTTCTTGAGGAATTCTTTGTCGCCAGCGTAAAGAAAATGCTCCCACATATGAGAGAGCAACCAGCCTGCTGCCATCGGCCAAAACGCAGAGGCAGGATCACACGGAGATGGTACACTGTCACGCCAGATGGTGTTGTTGTGGAACGCACACCATCCGGGAGCATTGAACATTTTCCTGGCCGTGCGTGCACCTGAGACGGCCAATTCCTCGATCAGCATGAAGAGCGGCTCATGTAATTCGGAAAGGCCTGTGATCTCGGCGGGCCAGTAGTTCATCTCCAGATTGATGTTCATCGTATAATTGGAGACCACTGCGGCCGGCGTAGGTTATTCCAAATGCCTTGCAGGTTTGGCGGCTGACTGCCTGAGCGAGAAGACCCAATCAACAAATAGCGGCCATACTGGAACTGCAACGCGGCGAGGGCTGGATCGCCTTTTTCCTGAAACTGCTCCAACCGCGTGCTGGTCGGCAAGTTCGGAACGTCGCCATTGCCTAGTTTAAGCAATACGCGATCAAACCTCTTCAACACATCATCCGTGTGTTTTTGCAGAATATCTTCATAGGAGACAGAGCCTGCTTTTTCCAGAGCGCTTTTCACGATCGGTGCAGGATCTTTTCCTTCGCGGCTTGGGCTTTTGTCTGGCCCGTTGAAGCTTGTTGCCATGGCAATGCGAAGGGTAACAGCTGTCGCGCCTTCAACATGCAGTTCACCGCGTTCCGGGCGAATATTCCCGCCCTCTAACTCAACAGCAAGGCCTGCTTCAAAGTACGTACCTTCTCCCAAGCCATCTTCGCTATAAACGATACCGCCGCGATGTCCGTCCTGCTCATTCTCAGCAAAGGGCCGAAGTTTGCCACCGGGGCCAAAGATCTCAGGGTTTCGGTACTGCTTCTGATCATGCTCAATGCGCTCAATCACTCGGCTGCTGGTAAAGGCTGGCGCTTGTCCGCGAAGGTGCAGACGGGTGTTTTCAGCTTCAAGCGTTGCGCGGCATGTTGGGTGCGGGCTGTCTTAACGCAGAGTGAAGGAGAGTGTGCCGGGTCTGTCGGATATCAGATGGATAACAATGACATTATCCGGATAACTAGCAAAGGTGGTGCGCTCATATTTCACGCCGCCCTGCTCATAGCTCTCATGATGCATAGAATGACGGATATCCAATGCTCGGTGATAGCTGGATACTTCGCCTTGGTTTTTCATTGTGATGAACAGATTGCCGACTGGTTGGTAGGCTTGCCCTTGCCGTCCTGTCCAGTTCTTGAGCACAAACTCTTGCGCTTCAAAGAGCTTTCCGTCTCTTAAAAGCGTTTCTGCATGCGCAATCTGACCTGCTATTTCCGGCACCGGGTAAATACGAGTTGGTTCACCCGAATAAAGCGTGTCTTCGTTGAGGTGAATACGGGCGTTTAGTAGATTGCCATAGATCATCGCGCCAAGGCATCCCGGTCCCTCCCTGAATGCCATGTTAATGTGTCAACCATCTCTCCGAAC
>NZ_LMCK01000041.1:0-620 GCF_001623165.1 Pseudovibrio sp. WM33 | reverse complement strand
TAACTATAGGCGTGGACCACTTCAAAGGGGGAAGCTCAATCCTTTATGAGAATGAACCGCGAGTAACCGTAGATACAACAGCAGATCTCTATCACGCCTTTGAGTTTGGAAACACTTCGCTTTTCTTCCATCACGGTCATAAGCGTGGCGTCAATCAAGTAGCGCCGACTATGGAGGCAAAGTTTCGGGATATCTACGGGCGCACGCAACACAGCTATGCGCACATTGGACACTTTCACCACAAAGACCAGCTCAAGGCTAAGGAAGATTCTTTGATGGAAGTGGAGCAGCACCAAACGCTCGCGCCTGCTGATGCACATTCTGCAACATCTGGTTATGTCTCAAAGCGTGCCGCGCAAGTCATCACGTATCACAAACTACACGGTGAAACCGGGCGACTGACAATTAGGCCGGAAATGGTACAATGAAAGACTTGATTGATCTGAATGAGCCTAAAGCGTCTCAAACACAGGTAGGCGGCGACCATTATAAAAATCGGCCTATTCAACCTTTTCAGTACTCAATGAAAAACAATCTGGACCCGTTGCAGCACACGGCAGTGAAGTACGTTACTCGCTTCAGAGTGTCAATGAGCGTTCAAAATTGATCCGGCATCATCA
>NZ_LMCK01000040.1:0-14422 GCF_001623165.1 Pseudovibrio sp. WM33 | reverse complement strand
CCTGCTTTATCGAAGCTGCCCCACACTTTTGAGTGCTCTCCATGCAGGCGGCTACAACAACTTCAGCATGGATGAGTTGCTCAAGCCCTTTCAGCAAACGGCATTGATGACTGGCATGACTTACTTGCGCCCCTTCGTCTTTCACGGTCTGGCGGTGGTAGCAGAAGCCGCCATGGAGGCCTCTATCGCAACATTGCTTGCTCACATTCAGGACCCGGAGCTGAACCCACTCATCAAGAAAGCACGGATGGATAAGCTGCTGGAAAACGACGCCGAGTTGGCTGCCCGTGTCAGTGCCTGACCTATTTTTCTAGCCCGGTTTCAAAAGGCGAGCCTTCGTGCTCGCCTTTTTGCCGTCTCATAAAAACTGGCGCTGATGAGCCGGCTAAGGCTTTAAAATATGCAATACCTAAAAATCGATTCGATCTTTAATGAGTGTATCCGCATCCAGCCGTCCATCTCTCTTAACCTGACGTTTCAAAGCACAGCTTTGTTTTAGCAATTTGTTTCACGCCCTTGTTTTTACTGCGATCCTTTAGAAGGATAGACCTACTGTGGCATTATGGATGGGGCGACATGGTGGTGACTTTGTTTTCGGTGCCTTGATCTGTTGGTCAGCACTGCATTCATTTTCAGAATTCTTTTTTTATGGCCGGGGCTCGGGGGTCGCTTCCTGAAATTTGGTCATCTGAAGGCTGGAGGGACACCATTCCTGTCAGACTTAGCGTAGGACACATTGCTCAACACCGCCTTGCCTCCAACCATAAGCAGGACCACGGTATCAATGCCCGTTTTGAATCTTTTTCAACGGGAGGGGACGCAAAACTGACAGAACGATGTGGCCTCGCAGGTCCCTTTCTCAATCGGGACTGTAGCTCCTTCGTTCTCCAGCCTTCAGGAATATTTTAAGCGCAGATTGGAATTACCACGCACAAGTTGCAGTATAGTACCGGGTAGAATGTCTGTTGAATCGAACAACTCAATGAATGAGCCGAGACCTGAGGTGATTTACCGGCCCAGTATCAACTGGGATGAATGGCGCGAGGGGGTCGCCGAAGCGACGGGAGAGGCTTGTCTGGCTTCCAACACCGCTTCACCAGATGCCTTTGGTGCGGGCGTGCGCGGATTTCGATATAAAAGTGGCTTTGTGGCAACCATCAACGCGACCCCGCACAGGTTCATCCGCTCCAGCCAGCGCATTGCCCGCGATGGCATGGACGCTGTGTTTGTGCAATTTTATGATCACACCCACAATTGCGTCACCCACATGGGCCAGGAGAGCGTGGAACTCCAGCCCGGTCATCTGATCGTGCAGGATATGGCCGAGCCGTTTGTGGTAGACCACAGCTCTTACAAGCTGATGACACTGGCTTTGCCGCGAACGGCACTGGCACCGTTCCTCCATGGCGATCGCACCTATCCAACCCTATGCCTTCCCGCAACAGGCGGCTCGACCAATGCAGTGATCAGCATGATGCAGCTGCTTCGCGGTCAACTGGGTTACCTGTCAGATGAGGATGTCACTGCAATCGTGGAACGCATCGCCAAGCTGATCGCCAACCAGATGAACAACGGCCCGAGAATCTCGTTTGCACTGGATGAAAACAATCAGACTGCAGCGCGGTTCTTACAAGCCGCCGAGTACATCAGCCGGACCTATACCAACCCACGCCTGAACAGCACGGAAGTGGCGCATCACCTCAACGTGTCGCGCACCACTCTCTACCGCCTGTTTGAGCCCATGGGCGGCTTCATGGCCTTCCTGCGTTACATCCGCATGAAACACGCCATGCGCAAGCTGCTGCGCTCCGGAAGCGATACAGTCAAGATCCAGCAGATCGCCGAGAGTTGTGGTTTCTCGCACGCCTCCAGCTTCACCCGCAGCTTCAAAGAACACTACGGCGTTTCTCCCCGCGACATCCTGATGGACATCGCCGCCGGGCAAGACCATAAAACCCACATCTCCAGCGGCATCTTCTCCAACTGGCTCACCTCGCTAAAAGAGGCGAAGTTGAACTAAGGGGAGCTTGATCCTCTAAGATCAAGTTGACCCCGGGTATCACAGCGACACAGTACCTGCGTACCTTCACAAATTGCCCGATATCCATTTCATGGAGCGGTCCAAAGTGACCAACCGAGAGGTCCGTATGGTTAGGATCTGGCGTGATTTGTGGGTGAAAACATAGCAACGCAGAAAAACGCAAAAGCTTTCAAACGAACGCACAAAACAACGCAAACGCTCACAGCTTTTGGATGCTACCAATTTTCAACGTGAATATCATCGATATTTCAGCATGTTAGATTAGCGGTGATGAAGGCAGAGACACGACATTTCCGACTGGAGCCGGATTGGTAGCATTGACAGGGCGAGGGCATCATCAAAGAGTTACTGTGATTTATTCTCTGATAAGTTTTGAGCGGCGCAATGATCGTACTTGGTAATTCTGAAAGCTGGCCCGGCATTGGCACCACCGCCAGTCACCTGCAAAACGGAGCACATGGGCTTGATGCCTTGGTGCCCGGACTATCTTTGGTGGAAGCTGAAACCAAGGTGCGCAGTGTAGGCTATGGCGGCTGGCCGAACCTGTTGGGAAACATGGAGTTTGACGCCAGCGTGATGGACGGCACCACCCGTGATTACGGCGCTGTTGCAGGCGTTCCGATGACGTTGGAGGTCACCCGTCTGGCAAAGGCGGTGCTGGATAACTTGCCACACACCATGCTGGTGGGTGAGGGGGCTCGCCGTTACGCAGACGAGCTTGGGTTTGCAAAGGATCCCGCCTTGCTGGAACACAGCAAACAGGTGTGGTGGCGCAAGCTGGAAGAGGTGATGAGCGACGAGCAGAAAGCCGCCTTTCCCAACACGGATCTGGCACCGTTGACCAAAGCAATCACCGACCCCGAAAAGGTGAGAGACACCACCGTTTTCCTTTGTAAAGACAGCCAGAAAAACATCTGCACCGCGACCTCTACATCAGGTTGGGCCTGGAAATATCCGGGGCGTGTCGGCGACTCGCCCATCCCCGGTGCGGGTTTTTATGCTGACAGCCGTTATGGCGCGGCCGCATGCACTCATACAGGTGAAATGACCATGCGCTGCGGCACCGCCCGCACCGTTGTGCTGGCCATGAAGCTCGGCATTTCGCTGGATGATGCGTTGCGGCTGGCGATCTCTGAGTTGCAGGAGCTGGAGAGCGGTTACATCGGCGGTGTTGTGATCCATGCCATTGATGCAGCAGGCAAACACCGTGTGGTCAATGTTGGGTGTGACGAGGAGATCGTCTATTGGGTCTGGACACCGGAGCTCGGCCAGCCTGAAAAACGCAAGGCCATCCGGGCAGAAGATTTGATGGTGGGTCAGGTGGAGGTTCAGTCATGAAGCTGGAAGTGTGTGTTGACACCATTGCCGGGTTGAATGCTGCTGTTGCTGGCGGAGCTGACCGGATTGAGCTGTGTTCGTGCCTCGCCATGGGTGGCCTGACGCCGTCCGTTGGCCTGATGGAACTGGCAGCCAAAGCGCCCATCCCGGTCTATGCTATGATCCGCCCTCGCGGGGGTAACTTCATCTTCTCCCCACAAGAGGTGGACCAGATGAAGCGCGAAATCGATGCTGCCCGTAATACCAATTTGGCCGGTGTTGTTCTGGGCGCAAACCAACATAACAACGCACTCGACACTAACCTCTTGAATATACTGGTGGATCATGCCGGCGATCTTGGTGTAACGCTCCACCGCGTCATTGACCTTGCCCCAGATCTGATCGAGGCCACCCACGCGGCCGTCGAACTCGGCTTCGAACGCATCCTCAGTTCCGGCGGTGCTTACAAAGCGATTGATGGTATTGAGAACCTAACCGCCATGCACAAAGCCGCAACTGGCAGGCTCTCTGTGATGCCGGGGTCAGGTGTTAATACTCAGACGGCGCCCGATATCTTACAAGCTGCTGAATTTACTGAGATTCATGCAGGCTGCGGAAAAACTTATCCGCAAGACCAACGTCTGCTGGAATTTGGTTTTGAAAGCGCCGGAGAAAAACGGACCGATGAAGAATTGGTGAGATCACTCAAGACTATCCTTCAGCAAAATGCATACACCAAATAACACATTCATTTAACCCGCTGATATTTCGATAGTTTCACTTACACGACCGCA
The DNA here is from genome assembly GCF_001623165.1 of Pseudovibrio sp. WM33. Classification (NCBI taxonomy): domain Bacteria; kingdom Pseudomonadati; phylum Pseudomonadota; class Alphaproteobacteria; order Hyphomicrobiales; family Stappiaceae; genus Pseudovibrio; species Pseudovibrio sp. WM33. Next base: position 10,270 of record NZ_LMCK01000040.1, on the reverse strand, counting down.
GCAACTCATAGTAAAATTAAGGCACACCTGCAAGCGCAACACCAGACCGCAATGTACCGGTTACAGGAGAAATGAGGATGCTGATGAACTTGTTGACCTCAGAGACAGATGAGTTCGCCACATAGATCACATCTTTATCTCTAATTTCAAAGGCTTGCGTCAAAAACATGCCGCTTGGCTCTCTCAAATTGAGACGGTAGACAACAGGCACTGTCCCGAATTCCTCATGTTGCTCATGCGGAGGAAGCAACGGCATCATCTTTTGCCGGTCCTCAAACCGGAACAGGAAAACACCCGTCGCATCCGCAGTCCCATCATGCAAACCACCAGACATTCCAATGGCTTCCGAGAGGTTCACCCGCGAGGAAGGGAAGTCGTATTTGCGCCGGGCAACAACCGCACCAAACACAGTGAAAGATTTAGGCTGGTGTGTAATGGAGACAATGTCCTTTGGCCGAAGCCAGATATTGTTAGCTGGTTGCTCCGAAATATCGTCCAGACTAAACCGGAACTTCTTGTCATCTCTCATGACAGTAACAAACGACTCATAGTCTGGATTCCGCGTTCCACCAGCTTCTGAGATTGCCTCAACCAGACTCAGACCATCTTCATGCACACGGAACTGGCCCGGACGCATCACATCACCAATAACAATGACCTTGTGCGATCCATTTGCCTGAAGGTTTACAACCACTTGTGGATCGACAGCCTTACCCTCCAACCCACTGAGAATCTGTTCGCGAACCTCAGAGATACTCTTGTTCTCGACTTTGAGTTCCCCAACATAAGGCACGTAAATATTGCCTTGGTCGTCAACCACAAGGCCAAGCTCAGTGCGTTTTTGGCCTTGTGTTGAGAAAAGCCCATTTGGGATGGACTCCCAAATCCCAACAGAGAGCTGATCACCAACACCAACGCGGATCGTGCTTCTCTTGCCCTTGCCAACGCGGAATTCTTTGGGAGGTAAGTTACTGGCATAATTGGATAAATGCTGAACTGTCGGAACATCAACATCTAGCATGACATAGCTCAGCGACTGCGCATTACGTTGAGAAGTTGCATTCTCCACCTGATAAGCGCTTGGGCCATGTCCTGGAATTTCCGAGCACCCAACCACTGCAAGCAGCAGCGCAGGCACAACGAGCAACTCCAACCAGCGAGATATGTGCAAACATGTTTTCACATGCGGACACTGACCTATTCGAGGGCCTTCGAGTAGCCGCTGGATTTGGCCATTGCCTGTTTAACGCACTTCAATTTCGGGGTTTTTTCGTGCGCTTGTCAGCTGCTCTGATCAGAGATAATCTTACTAAGACACTGCAAACAAACGTCTTTGTATCTCAACATATTGAGGGCAATGCTCGTGTTGGACCACGAGCATTGCAGGGGAAATCCTACCCGTTATGGGCAGGCAATCACTTCGATCTCGACGAGAGCGTCTTTTGGCAAACGCGCAACTTCCACACAGGACCGTGCTGGGAACGGCGCATTGTTGTCTTCAAAGAACTTGCCGTAAACTTCGTTCACGCGAGCGAAGTCATTGAGGTCCTTCACGAAAACCGTTGTCTTCTTGATGTTCTTTGCTGCAAGACCTGCTTCTTCAACAATCGCCAGACCGTTCTTCAAAGACTGAAGGGTCTGCTCAGCAACATCTGCAGGCATCTCACCGGTTTCCGGATTGATCGGCAACTGGCCGGACGTGATGATCATCTGACCAAGGTTCACACCCTGAACATATGGGCCAATTGCTGCAGGTGCTTTGGAGGTATCGATAGCTGTCATTGTTTTTCCAGTTTTATAGGCTTGTTAGTTCGAACTGTTCTTTTGGTGTGACGAATTCCTGTTGCGCCGCAATAGTTTGCAGCTCCCATTCGTCTTTTTCCTGCGTGGTTTTAAGCACGCCATACACCGCATTATTACAGTGCTGGAACGCTTCTACTTCAGAAAGTCCATTCAGATAACCAGCGGCAAATACAGATGTGATTAGATCTCCGACGCCAACCGGTTGGCGCTCAAACGGAAGGTGCGGCCGCTGTGCCAGGTAGCTGCCTTGCTCGCTCGCAAACATCATAGTGAAAGCATCATCAGAAACGCTGTGCAAGTGCTTGGCGAGAACCATTTTAGGCCCAATTTCCATTGCCTTAGCGCATGCTTGTTTGGCTTGTTCCAGCGTTTCAATTGGCTCACCAATGAACTGTGAGAGCTCAAACTGGTTGGGCACAATTACATCTGCAATCGGCATCACCTTGCTCACCAGCAACTCGGCAACGCCTTCGCTGACGATGCAGCCTTTATCAGGCGCACCCATGACTGGATCACAGAAATAGAGACAGTCCGGATTGTGACGCCGGACTTCGTTCACGATGTCGACAATGACGTCGCAATGAGAAGGTCCACCAAGATACCCTGTTACAATGCCTTTGATCTGAGAGAGGACGTTCAGTTTTGCCAATCCCTCAAAGATTTCAGAGATTTGCTTGGCATCATGGGCCTGTCCCGTCCAACCTTGCGGATGCTGGGTGTGATTTGAAAACTGGACAGTGTTCATAGCCCAGACTTCATGCCCCATACGTTGCATTGGAAATACAGCACAGCCGTTGCCAGCATGGCCGTATGTCACGTGGGATTGGATGGAGAGTATGCCTTTCATTTCAAATACCTCTTTTCGGAACTGAGGCTCACAACCGCGAGCCTCAGCAGAGCGTCATGCCATTCTCGGCGCTTATGGATATACTGGAAGTGCGTTGAACATCCCCAGGATGTGACTGACTGCGACCAAAATGCCGAAGCCAAAGACCAGCCAGACAAGAGCCTCACCGCCCCAAACGCGGAACTGAGGATTGCCGAATTTCTTACGGCTGACCCGCACCATCAGAGCAGGGACGATCGCAGTCCAGACTGTTGCTGCAAGACCAGCGTAGCCAATCGCGATGATGAAACCATCCGGAAAGAATATTCCACCAATCAGCGGAGGAACGAAGGTTACTGCAGCTGTTTTCGCACGACCTGCAGGGCTGTCATCAAACTTCAGGAAGTCCGCCAAAAAGTCGAACAAACCAAGCGCGACGCCAAGGAAGGAGCTGGCCACAGCCATGTTACCGAATGCGGACAACATGTTGGACGCAGAAGTATTTTCTACTGCACGACCAAGAGCTTCCACCAATACGCCGATGTTACCGCCCTGCTCGATGATTGGGCCAAAATCAGCTCGTGAGATGTTGCCCAATGTGGCGAACAGCCAGACAATGTAAAGTACCAGTGCAAGGAAAGTGCCTGTACCAAGGCAGAGCAAAATCTTCTTTGGCTCCTTGCCATAGTACTTCATCAGGCTTGGTACATTATGGTGATACCCAAAGGATGCCAGACAAAACGGCATTGCAGCGAACAGATACGGGAAGTAACTCCACATTCCCATAGCACTGTCGCTATCAAAGAAAACTGCAGCCTTCATGTTGAAGGTGTAACCGGTCACAGACATGAAGAACGTGATGATCATACCGCCAAGCAGAATGGTTGTGATGCGATCAACCGCTTTAGTAGACCACCAGACGAATAAGGCCAGGCCCAATGCAAAGATCAGTCCGGCAAGCATCTGCGGAGGCGCAACACCCAATGTTGCATCCAATGTGTGAACCACAATGGACCCGCCACCGGAGATGTAAGCATAGCAGAGGATGTAGCCGACAAATGCGACGGCGATGTTGTTTACGGTGTTCCATCCAGTCCCAAGAGTGTCTTTCACCATAGTATCGAAACTGGAGCCGACCGGATAATTCAGGTTTGTTTCCAATATCATAAGGCCGGAATGAAGCATACAGAACCAGGTAAAGGCCAGAGCCAGAATGGCCCAGATGCTCCACATACCAGCACTAACGGTTGGAACGGAAAACATACCAGCGCCGACTGCTGTGCCGGCGATGATCATAGCCCCGCCTAGAAAGGATGGACTGACTGTTGCAGTGGATTTTCCCAAACCACCGACTTGTGTGCCCTCAGACATTTACTTCTCTCCCGTGAAGTAGTTTTGTTATATCCGTGAGGAAAGAGGGGAGGCACAGAGCAGCGCCTCCCAAGTTGCCAAATTATTTAATTGGCTTCAGACGTGCAGTGAAGTGACGAAGCACAGGTGGCTCATATTCAAAGTCGAAGCCTTTGATGTCCTTCGCGTTTTTCGCAACGTTGATCAAAGCATCCGCGATGTAATCCATGTGGTCATTGGTGTAGACACGGCGCGGGATTGTTAGGCGCATGAGTTCCAGTGGGGACTCTTTTTGCAGGCCGGTGACTGGATCGCGGCCAAGTAAGAATGAGCCAATTTCAACTGGGCGTACACCGGATTCCAAGTACAGTGCATTACACAAAGCCTGCGCCGGGAACTGGTCTCCCGGGATGTGCGGAACGATCTTCTTCGCGTCTACGAACACCGCGTGACCACCGGTTGGGTACTGAATTGGCACGCCGCCTTCAACGAGACGATCGCCTAAATACTTAACCTGGCCAATACGATAGTGCAGGAAGCTCTCGTCCGCACCTTCATGCATACCCCGTGCCAGCGCTTCCATGTCGCGACCGGCTAATCCCCCGTATGTTACGAAGCCTTCCATTGGGACGCAGAGGGTCTGGACGGCCTGGAACAGCTCTTTCTTCTCCCGGATGGCGCACATGCCACCGATGTTGACCAGCGGGTCTTTCTTGGCGGACATGGTGAGCATATCGCCGTAGGAGTACATTTCACGGATGATGTCGGTGATGGACTTATCCGCGTAGCCTTCCTCGCGCTGCTTGATGAAATACGCGTTTTCGCAGTAACGGGCGGAGTCAATCACTACCGGGATGTCGTATTTCTGGCCGATCTCATAAACTGCCCGCATGTTGGCCATGGAAACTGGCTGACCGCCGGAGCTGTTACAGGTCACTGTGGTGATGATCGCGGTGATGTTCTTCGCACCATTTTCCTTGATCGATGCTTCCAGCTTCTCAAGATCGAAGTCACCCTTCCAGTCATAGTAAGTGGTTGTGTCATAAGCCCGTTCGTCTACCACGTTGACGACTTCGCCGCCGTTCAGTTCTACGTGCGCGGCCGTGGTGTCGAAGTGGTAGTTGGAGATGAACACGTGCTTGTCTGCATCACGCACTTCCTTAGCGCGGCGGATCAGCGCCGGGAACAGGATCTGCTCTGCACCACGCCCCTGGTGGGTTGGCACCATATATTCATAACGGAAGAAGTGATGGACAGCTTCTTTGAGGTTGTAGAAGTTGCGGGATCCGGCATAGGCTTCATCGCCCATCATCATGCCCGCCCACTGGTAGTCAGACATGGCGCCCGTGCCGGAGTCTGTCAGCAGATCGATGTAAACGTCATCGCTTGCGAGCAGGAATGGGTTGTAACCTGCTTCAGCCAATGCCTTTTCGCGGTCTGCGAAGGTGGTCATCTTGATTGGCTCAACCATTTTGATGCGGAACGGCTCAGGGATACGTTTCATTGTTCTAGTCCTTACGTCATGTTTTTACTGCGCATTCTTTATCCAAATACTGGCTCCCACCTTTGGGAACACGCAGCGGCGCACGAGTTGGGTCGCTCTCCAACCATTGGGCGCGAAAGTTTTCAAGCACCTGAAATTACAGGCGGTTATCTTGGAATTTGTGTTTTGCGGCAGCAGTCACCAGATTTGAAAGTAAGACGCAGCTCACCCGTTCACTGTCAGAGACGGTGTGAGTAGTTTTGCCCGATAAAGCGCAAGGGTAGATGTAATTTTCCCGTTGCTCCAAGTAGATTGGGCGTCAAACATTCAAATTTTTAAAGGGACTGATGGGCCTGTAGGCTTATACGCACGCATTTGGGAAGTCATAGGCAAGACGAACATCTTGCGTAAACCATGCCAAACTCTTTTTATTGCGATACTGAAGAACCAGTACTGACCGGCTCATGGCCTATTCCTCATCTTTACTGCATATCATGTGATAGCAAAGGCATATGAAACCACATTCACCCATGTGTCAAGCAGCTATTCTACCTCTGTGCTACGTGATATACCCTAGAACAAGTATTTAAAGGAATGTAGACTTCATAAGACATTGAGAAAGAGGATAGTTATCAATATAGATAAGTAAATAAACCTACCATTTCTTCACATAATCTCTAATGGCATGTTCTCTTGAGGTATGTCAGACAAAAACATTTGAAACCACCTAAGAATGATGTACATAAAACGCCCTAGGAACCGCTGCTGTGGCCGTGAATTCTTGATATCTCAGAGGCAGAACCGCTCCTAAGTTTCACAGGGGTAAATTGTTCCAAGTTATTTGCGATGAAGCCTCCCTCCACGACACTTTCCAACAACCACCAACCTACCCCCGCAAGATAATTGCGCCCCACACAGTTATCCCCCTTCCACGGCAGACAAGCCCAGCTCCCAGACAGTTGATAACTTTTCCGCAAGCCGGGCATAACCTCATCGCAATCTCAAAAACCAGAACACACCATCCATGAAACCTACTCAGCATTCATCCCAAAACACCCCTACATAACAACGCGTTCTTTTGCGTTCCTTTGAGTTTTTACGGATTTCATTGTGCAGCGCAGGATGAACTACCGAGGAAGGTGAGGCCGCATGATTGAGGAACGGTAACTTAAATGGCGTTCAAACTACCAAATAGATGGGTATAAAACCGAAGCAAATTCCCAACCATCAAACTTCTATCAGCTCAAAAATAGAATACACACTTTATTTTCAGCAAGTTATTCCTGCATGTGATTTAATTTTCTCTAAATTCGTTTGTTTACCCGTATAATTTACAATTGCGATAGAAATAAAAATATTATTATTTAAAAATAAGCATTTTTACCTGATATCAGTAAATATAAATGTTAGATTACTTTAGATCATGGAAACTCATTTCACATGACAAATCTACTTCATAATCTTAAATGCAATTTTAAATTATTTTTTTCCTACATTTTTACCCTTTCATTTTTCGCGATTACATTTCTAAGTTTGACTTCAGCCACACCCGCGTTTGGAGCTCTTAGCTGCGATTTTCCAGATAGCGAAGGGAATGGAATCGCCGTGAACTTGACTTCGGACGCTTGCAGGGTAACAAGGCTTCCCAATAATGACGAAGCACTTATCACGGATTTTAACGCAGCAACGGGTGATGTTGTGATTGCCGTAAATACTGATGTTCCAAGCGCAGGTTTGGGAGTAAACACTCTCTCCATTGACGGCACACCGCAAACCATCGTGGCAGGGCCGAATATTTTCCTCAATAGCCTCCCAGATAATACAACAATTACGCTTACAGGAACCCACAATAATAACACTGAAAACTTCTCATTTTCGCTCATTCGCTCAGGTGGGACAGTCACTCTTTCCGGTTCAAGCAGTGGAGGTATACCTACTGCAATCTCCGTGACGTCTGGCAATAACCAAAATACTGAGATCTCGACATCTTTTTCGAACCCACTCGTCGTCACCGTGACGGACAGTGGGGGAGACCCAGTTGCCAATGAAACTGTTACTTTCACAGCTCCCGCTACTGGCGCAAGCCTGAGTTCCGTCACTCAAACAGCAACGACAGATGCCTCTGGCGTGGCGAGTTTGAGTGCAACGGCTAATGCGACAAGTGGCAGCTATGTGGTGGAGGCGAGCGTCGGCGGTGTTGCAGCTACCGCTGATTTCTCCTTAACCAACGATACCGGGGCAGCCGCTTCGATTGTTGTGACCTCCGGTAATAACCAGAACACTGCGATCTCTTCTGCGTTCACAAATCCTCTTGTTGTGACTGTCACGGACAGTGGGGGGAACCCTGTTGCGAGTGAGACTGTAACGTTTACCGCCCCCGCCACAGGTGCAAGCCTGAGCTCTGTGACACAAACGGCGACCACAAACGCCTCTGGTGTCGCAAGCCTGAGCGTAACGGCCAACGCAGCCAGTGGCGCGTACGTGGTCGAGGCGAGTGTCGGTGGTGTTGCTGCAACCGCGGACTTCTCCTTAATCAACAATACTGGTGCGGCGTCTGCTGTCTCGGTCACCTCCGGAAACAACCAGAGCACTGCAATCTCGTCTGCCTTCACTAACCCACTTGTTGTGACGGTGACCGATAGTGGGGGGAACCCTGTTGCCAGCGAGACTGTAACGTTTACCGCCCCCGCCACAGGTGCGAGCCTGAGCTCTGTGACACAAACAGCGACCACAAACGCCTCTGGCGTGGCGAGCCTGAGCGTAACGGCCAACGCAACAAGTGGCGCGTATGTGGTCGAGGCAAGCGTCGGCGGTGTTGTAGCAACTGCAGACTTCTCCTTGACCAACAATACCGGGGCAGCCTCTTTAGTAGCTGTGACTTCCGGAAACAACCAGAGCACAGCAATCTCGTCTGCCTTCACCAACCCACTTGTTGTGACGGTGACAGACAGTGGGGGGAACCCTGTTGCCAGTGAGACCGTGACTTTTACGGCACCCGCCACTGGCGCAAGCCTGAGCTCGGTCTCTCAAACCGCTACGACAAACGCCTCTGGCATGGCGAGTTTGGGCGCAACCGCTAATGCGACAAATGGCAGCTATGTGGTGGAGGCGAGTGTTGGTGGTGTTGTAGCAACTGCGGACTTCTCACTTTCAAACACATCAGGGCCATCATCGATTGTTGTGTCCTCAGGCAATAACCAAAGCACAGAAATTTCAAACAGCTTCTCTGATCCGCTTGTTGTCGCCGTCACCGATGCAGGAGGAAATCCCGTTGCAAATGAGACTATCACCTTTACAGCCCCCTCCTCTGGTGCAAGCTTAACTGTTGTTACACAAACGGCGACAACCAATGCAGCTGGAATCGCGAGTTTGACTGTAACAGCAAACGATACAGTTGGGAGCTATGTGGTAGAGGCTAGCGCTGTTGGCGTTGGTAGTTCAGCAGACTTTTCACTGACAAATGCACGCGACAGCAGTGCCGATATTGCACGGACAAAAGCTGTCATAGGTGCTTTTGTCGGCACACGCGCTAATCAAATTGTGGCAGAACAACCAAAGCTGGTGCAAAGGTTAAGAACCGGAAAGTTCGGTCAACAAAAAGGCTTAAACAGCTTCTTTTATGATGTCTCTTCCGCACGTCAGCAAGCTTCCTTCCAATTCAGCTATGCCTCCTTTATGAACAAGCTGACGTCCCTCAATACCGATAGGTCTTCGCAAGCGACAAGCCGTATTGCGAGTGGATTTGATCAGGTTGAACAGCCCAAGTAAAATATAGAGCTTAGCTGGGCTGCAAACACAATCACCGCATCTCATGAAGCCTCAGCAGCGATTAATGGCCTCGTTTCGGATAATGGACTATCAGATGACGGTTCTTCACCTTCTGGCTTTGATATTTGGGCACAGGGGTCCTACATCCGCGTTGAAAATAATGATTTTGGAAGCAACAACGGGTTGTTCTTCGTTGGTGTCGATTACCGTTATGAAGATACGTTCCTTTTCGGCTTTCTGACACAGCTGGATATCTCTGAGGAAGACAACAATACAGCCAACACTTCAGCGAGTGGTGTTGGTTGGATGTTTGGTCCTTATGCCGTTCTTCGCCTGCAACCAAATCTCTACATGAATGGCCAGATCACTTATGGTCGTTCCAGCAACGACGTAGATGCGCTAGGGCTGGGAACGGATAACTTTGATACCGAACGATTGCTACTCCAAGCTGGTTTGACGGGAGATTTTAGTCTGAATGAGATGACTATTAATCCGTTTGCCAACCTCACTTATTATTATGAGAAACAGGAGGAGTATGTTGATCAATTGGGAAATAGAATCCCCGATCAAACCTTCACCCTTGGGCGACTGGAGTTCGGGCCACGTGTCTCCTATGACTATCTGAGCGAGACAGGCTACTTGTTTTCTCCTTTCCTATCTGTTTCAGGAATCTATGATTTTAATCGCCTGGTCAGTGCAATTCCTACAGACGCAACACTGGCTTCTGCTGATGAGAACTTCCGTGCCAGAGTAGAGGGCGGCGCAGAGCTGGTCATTCCAAGCCCTGGAATCAGAGTGCTGGGAGAAGGGTTTTACGATGGAATTGGAGTTTCAGACTATGAAGCTTACGGCGGAAAGTTAAGTGCAAATATTCAGTTCTAAAGTCGGTTCAGTCTGATAGGACATATGGAACTAATCAAACCATTGAACCTTTAGTCGCAAAAGAGACCTCATCATCAGGTCTCCATTATCGGGTGTACGCTTTTCGGTGACAATCTATCTGGACTGACCTAAAGAAAATGGAGAGCCTCTGTCTCACT